>JAJXZC010000403.1:1124-5923 GCA_021780275.1 Pseudomonadota bacterium | reverse complement strand
CAGTTCGCCGTTCAGGGCGCGCTCAAAATATTTATGAACAATCTTTTCCTGATTCTCGAGGAGCCAATCGATCGAGGGTTCGTTCGCCATGGCTTTATGAATAGCGCGCGCCGTCGCTTCGCGATGGATGCGGAAGAGTATTTTGTGGTCTAATTTCTCGACTTCGACGATGGCGGGATTGAGCCAAACCGAGACGATGATGCCGATGTCATTGACGATCACCCGCGGGATGTCGCCTGTGCGCACGGCATCGAGCACGCCCATAGCGGTCGCATATTGGACGGTCCCCATCAGGATATTCGTATAACGCGTATCTTTGACGGTCACCTTACTCACGCATACGGTGGCGGGCCGAACCATGACGTCCGTGTTGAGCAGGGCCAGCACTCGTGTGTGGCCTGCGACCTGATTTCCAAGCAGATTGGCAAAGGCTGATCCAAACGGGCCGTCGAGGTCGCCAATCACGACCTCCGGTTCGGCCGCCGTTCCGGGCGGCCCCCCGGCGACGAGCGCTTCTCCGACGCGAATTCCGATCTTTGCGCTCATGCTTGATCCCCCAAGATGCTTCAAGGCGCCATGGCGCGCCGATGCTCGGATTTATAGCGGAATTGTTTTCTTGTAAATAAACAAATATTCCTTGCAGTACCAGACTGCCCCGGCCCCGGGGGCGATCGACACGCAAACCGATGGGGCGGTACGCGCCGGCCGCGTCACTCGGCCGCCCGCTGCGTTGCCGGGCCTACATCGTGTAGATTCAGCGCCGTGCCGATCAGGGCAAGATGAGAAAATGCCTGCGGGAAATTACCGGCCAGGCGGCGCGCCTGCGGGTCATATTCCTCCGAGAGAAGCCCGACGTCATTGCGAAGCGAAAGAAGCCGGTCGAACAGAATTTCCGCCTCGCGGTCGCGCTTCAGCAAGCTGTAATTATCAGCGAGCCAGAAACTGCAAGGGAGAAATACGCCTTCCCCCGGCGGGAGTCCGTCGATGCCGGTTTTAGTCCGATATCTAAGCACGAGCCCATCCACCATAAGCTCTTTTTCGATCGCCGCGACGGTTCCGCTGATGCGTGGATCGTCGGGCGGCAGGAATCCGACGACGGGGATCAAAAGCAGGCTCGCATCCAGTTCCGGGCTGCCAAAGCTTTGGGTGAAGGCGTTTTTGCCCGGGTCAAAGCCCTGCTCGCAGACCGTCGCATGGATGCGGTCCCTTAGCTGCCGCCAGCGCTCCAACGGTGCCTGCAATTCGAAACGTTCGGCATCGCGCACGCTTCGATCGAGCGCGACCCAGGCCATGACCTTGGAAAACGTGAATTGCTGCCGCGGTCCTCGCACTTCCCAAATTCCGTCGTCGGGATCCTGCCATATCTTCTCCAGATGCTCGACGAGCGTCTCTTGCAGAGCCCAGGCCGAGGCGACAGGAGCAAGGCCCTGCTTTCGCGCTTGGAAGACGGCATCGATGAGTTCGCCATAGACATCGAGCTGAAGTTGCGCCGACGCAGCGTTGCCGATACGGACCGGCGCGGCGCCCTGGTAGCCTGGAAGCCAAGGCACCTCCCATTCGGAAAGCCGCCGTTCTCCCGATAATCCATACATGATTTGAAGCTGGTCGGGATGACCGGCGACGCTGCGTTGAAGCCAGGCGCGCCACGCCTCCGCCTCGTCGCGATAGCCCGCCGACAATAAGGCCATCAACGTCATGGTCGCGTCGCGCAACCAGCAAAAGCGATAGTCCCAGTTGCGCTCACCGCCGAGACATTCCGGCAGCGACGTTGTTGGCGCCGCGACGATTCCGCCGGTCTCGCCATAGGTCAAGGCCTTCAGCGTCAACAGCGAGCGTAGAACCGATTCGCGTCTGCGGCCAACATAAGTGCAGCGGGATGCCCAATTGAGCCAGAACGCTTCCGTCTCGTCGAAGGCCGCCCGCCAATTCACCGCAACTGGCGGCGAAAGATGCGACGCTTTGTGGCTGAGCACGAAGGGAACGCATTCGCCCTCCCCAATTTCGAACGCCGCAACGGTCGCAAAGCTCTCGCCCCGCAGCGCTATGGGCGTCCGCAGCACGACGCGGGTCGGCCCGGCAATGGCGCTCAGGCCCGAGCCGTCTTCGAGCTGCGTCACCCAGGGTACGGTGGTGCCATAGTCGAAGCGCAGGATGAGATGCATGCACATCGCAACCTTGCCGCGTACGCCCTTTACAAGCCGGATAATCGAAGGATCGGGCGAACCGATCGACATGAAGTCGATCACGTTGACCGACCCCTCCGCAGTTTCGAACTGGGTCTCCAGAATCATCGTATCGCCGGCATAGACGCGCGTGACGCGCGGCGCCGGATCGACGGGACAGATTTGCCATCGTCCGTTTTCAGATGTGCCAAGCAAGGCGGCAAAGCAGGCGTCGCTGTCGAAACGCGGCCAGCACAGCCAGTCGATCGAGCCGTTGCGGCCGACGAGGGCGGCGCTGCGGCAATCGCCGATCAGTGCATAATCCTCGATGCGCAATGCTGACTCGGGTTGCTTGGCGCACCCGCCTGCATCCTGCTGCCGCAGCACTGTCTCAAACCCTACCGAGAAAGGTCGGAAGATGGCAGCTCATCAGATCTCCAATGTGCTTGAGCTCGATGTCCGCGGGCGGGTAATTCAGACTCGTGCGGTCGTGTGCATAATGGCCTTGCCTGACGAAGACGGTCGTGACCCGATCGCCCCAGATTTTCTTGACTGCTGCGAGTATGCGCAACTTGTCGTCAATCAAGACGTAGTGATCTGCGGGATAATGGCGCGCGATATCGTCAAGCTCCTGCTCCTTATGGACATAAATGAGAACGCGATCCTCAAATAAGCTCCAGAGGCCGGAGCGCTCGATCTTGCGTGGCTGAAAGACGGCGTCGCCGTCGGAAAGAATGACCGCAGTCCCCCATTGCTTGACGTGATTGACGGCTTCGACCGCTCCCGGATAAAGGCGCTTCGCGAAGCGATAGTCGACCAGCCAGATCGACATGCGCAGAACCTCGGGGCGGTGCATCGCTTCGAGTCTGAAGCGCTCCAACGCCCCGAGATAGTCGACGTATCCCAGTTCGCTGCGCAATTCCTCGAGGATCGCCCAATATCGATCGCGCGCAGCCGCACCATACGCTTCTTCCAGATGCGCTTTGAGGTCCGCCTGCACCTGGTCATTGTCCAGCAGCGTATTGTCGACATCGAATAGGAAGACGATGTCATGCGCTTTCATAAGCTGCTCCGCTTTTTCGCGCGCGGTAAAACCGCGCTTCACGCCTTGTGCAGCAATTCTTTCGCGGCCGCGACGACCCGCTCCGGTTCGAAGCGGAAGTTCCGCAGAAGATCTTTGAGCGGCGCCGAGGCGCCGAATGTCGTCATGCCGATGATGCGGCCTTTCCCGCCGACATAGCGCTCCCATCCAAGCGTCGACGCCATTTCGACTGAGACCCGCGCGGTGACATCAGGCGGCAGAATGGAGTCGCGATAGGCTTGCGATTGATGCTCGAAAATATCCCACGATGGCATCGAGACAACGCGCGACTTGACGCCTTCCCCGGACAAGGTTTCGTGCGCCCGGACACAAAGGCTGACCTCGCTGCCAGAAGCAATCAGGATAATGTTGGGCTTGCCGTCGGGCGGATCTGCCAGAACGTAGGCGCCCCGCGCAACGCCGGACGCGGAGGCATATTTCGTACGGTCGAATGTCGGCACAGCTTGGCGCGTTAAGACCAGCGCAACGGGCTCGTGACGCAATTGCATGATGTAACGATAAGATTCAACAACCTCGTTCGCATCCGCCGGTCGCAGCAAGACGAGGCCTGGAATCGCGCGCAGGGATGCCAATTGTTCGATCGGCTGATGCGTCGGTCCGTCTTCGCCATCGCCCAGCGCATCATGCGTGAACACGAAGATCGTGGGTAGTTCCATAATGGCTGCCAGCCGGATGGCGGGGCGCGCATAATCGCTGAAGATGAGAAAAGTCGCGCCAAAGGCCCGCAGCTTCGACAAGGCAAGCCCGTTGACGATCGCCGTCATCGCATGCTCGCGGATGCCGAAATGCAGATTTCTGCCGCCGAACGAGCCGGGCTCAAAATCACCGGCGCCTTCGACCGTGAGCGCGGTTTTGGTCGAGGAGGCGAGATCCGCGGCGCCGCCGACGAGCCAGGGAATATTCCGCGCCAGCGCATTGAGTACTTTGCCCGATGCCTCGCGTCCGGCCATGCCGGCGGCATCTGCTGAAAATACCGGCAATCCCTTATCCCATCCTTCGGGAAGCGCGCGCCGTTCGATCAAATCGATTTCGGCGGCAAGATCCCGATAGGCCGCCCGATAGTGCGCAAATTCCGTCTCCCATTGCGTCCGGGCTTTCGCGCCGCGCCGACCGATGCCCTCGTCAAAATGCGTGCGGACTTCCTTGGGCACAAGGAACTTGGCGTCTTCAGGCCATCCATAGGCACGTTTGGCAAGGCGAACTTCATCCTCGCCGAGTGGCTCGCCATGGGCCGCCGGGGTGTCTTGCTTACCCGGCGCGCCATAGCCGATATGGCTGTCCAGGATAATGAAGGTCGGCCTGTCTTTTGTCTTGCGAAAGACCGCCAAAACATTCTCGATCAGATCGATGTCGTTGGCGTCGCCGACGTGCAGGACATTCCAGCCGTAGCTCAAGAAGCGTCGGGCAATATCTTCCGTAAAGGCAATCTTGGTTTTGCCGTCGATCGTGATGTGATTATTGTCGTAAATCCAGCACAGATTATCCAGCGCAAGGTGACCCGCGAGCGAAGCGGCCTCCGAGCTGATGCCCTCCAT
>JAJXZC010000403.1:0-1114 GCA_021780275.1 Pseudomonadota bacterium | reverse complement strand
GCCGTCGCTACACGTTACATAGATATTATAATCGAAGATGTGCGCATCCGGCTTGTTATAGCGCTGTGCAAGCCATTTTCCGGCGATCGCCATGCCGACGCTCATGCCGACGCCCTGCCCCAACGGTCCGGTCGTTGCCTCCACCCCCGTGACCAGACGATATTCCGGATGCCCCGGCGCCTTGCTGCCGAGCTGACGGAAACGGCGGATATCGTCGAGCGTGACCGCCGGCTGATCGAGACGTTCATAATCGGCGTTGACGGCGCGCGTTCCCGTGAGGTGAAGCACCGACCACAGCAACATCGAGGCGTGACCGTTGGAGAGAACGAAGCGATCTCGGTTTGGCCAAATCGGATCTTGCGGATCGAAACGCATCACGCGATTCCATAGCGTGTAAACGAGCGGCGCGAGCGCCATCGGGGTTCCCGGATGACCCGACTTCGCCTGCTGGACGGCATCCATGGATAGGGTGCGGATGCAGTTGATCGAAAGCTGATCCAGTTGCGCCTCAGTCGTCGGCCGGGAGCAAATCTCTCTGGTGGCGGTCCGCATTTTAAATCTCCCCATTTGCAGCGACTGGCTGTCCAGCCGCAGCGATATCGGCGAGAATCAGGGCTCGATCGCGAAACACGCGTCCGGCTGGAATCGACTGATCGCCGTCGCGCAAGCGCATGAGGGCATCGGCCTTTTCGCGACCAGTCACAAGCCAGAGAATGTGCCGGGCCCGGTTGATGATCGGGAATGTCAGAGTCATGCGGCGGCGGCCTTGATAGGGATATATCGTTGTCGCCACATCGACATTCTGGATATCGAGCACCGGATCGCCCGGCACCAACGAAGCCGTATGGCCGTCGGCGCCGAGGCCGAGATGCACAAGATCGAGCACGCACGGCGTGCCGGCAACTGCGCGCAACGTTTGCGCATAATCTTGCGCGGCGAACACCGGTTCTGGTGCCTCGACGGGCATCGCGTAAATATAGCCCGCTTGCCCAACGAGTTGAGGGAGCCCGCCGCGTGCCCGATGTGCGCAGCAGGAATTCCTGTATGTCTTCGGGGAGGCGTTTGAAGCCGTCGTCGGCGAGGTAGTCGAACACGAACTGCTGCGAACCGCTCA
>JAJXZC010000555.1 GCA_021780275.1 Pseudomonadota bacterium | reverse complement strand
CATCGAGCCCATGTTGAGCGAGGCGACCTCCGGTTTCCACTGCGCGGCCGGGCGCACGCGCTCCTCGACGGTCATGTAGGGAGAGCCGCCGGTCGTGAGATTCACGACGACGTTAGAGGCCTGCTTAATGACCTTGAGGAAGGGCTCGAACGCTTCCGGCGATTGGTCGGGCCTGCCGTCCTGCGGATTGCGCGCATGCAGGTGGACGATGGCCGCGCCGGCTTCGGCTGCGCCGAGCGCGGATTCGGCGATCTCCGCCGCCGTGACCGGCAGGTGCGGCGACATGGTCGGCGTGTGGATCGAGCCGGTGACTGCGCAGCTGATGATGACCTTGTTGGAAGCCACGGCCTTATCCTCCTGTTCTAGAATTTGCGCGCGAAAGCGCTCCAGGCCTCGCGCAATGTGGTGCGATGATCCGGCGCCGCGACGGCGATCAACGCTTGCGCGCGCTCATCGTAGTCTCGCTCGCGCAGATCGGCGGCGCCGTGCTCGGTCACGACCAAGTCGAAGTCCATGCGGCCGAGCGACACCGGCCCGGCGCCCTTTGCCGGCGCCACGATGCGCGCGATCTTGCCGCGGCCCGCGCTGGACGGCAGCGCAAGAATGCGAAGGCCGTCGGCGATCTTCACGGCGCGCGCATAGTCCGACGCACCTCCGGGGCCGGACATGAGCCCGCCGGGGCCGAGCTCCGAATAGGCCTGTCCCAGCAGATCGACTTCCAGCGTCGAATTGATCGAGACGAAATTGTCGATCGCCGAAATGGCGCGCCCGTCGTGCGTCACGGAAGCGGGCCGAAACTGATAGGAAGAACCGCCGATCGAATCGTAGAGACGGCGCGAACCGATCGCGACGCCCGCGAGGATGGCGCCATCGCCGGCAAAGGCGCCGGCCTGCTCGAGATCGGCCACGGCGTCGCCGATCAGGCCGGAATGCATGCGCAGACCGCGGCGGCCCCTCAATACGCGCAAGGCTGCGCGGGGAATCTTGCCGAGGCCGGTCTGCAGCGTCGCGCCATCCGGCACGAACGGCAGGATGTGCGAGGCGATCGCATCGGCGACCGAGTCGTCGCCTGCGTCGTCCATCCCGGGCAATGGTTGTTCGGCCTCGAAGCACGCCGTGATTTCGGAAAAGGGAATCCCCGCATGCCCGCGTGTGCGCGGCATCAGCGGATTGATATGCGCGATGCGCACCGGGATCCTCGGCCAGAGTTGAGCGAGAAAGTCGACGACGGACCCGAAACTACACACGCCGTTTTCGTCCGGCGGCGAGACCATGAACAGCGCCGCGTCGATCTGCACGGCGCGCAGCCACTTCAGAATGTCGGCGTAGCAGAGCGGCAAGAACCGAACCGCGGCGCCGGCCGCCTTCAACTCCGGCGTAATAAAGAAGGTCTCCACGCGGCAATCAGGATTCGCGAGATAAGTCTGCTTGTTGAGCCCTGGAACAAAAATACCGGTGAAGGTCATGGCGCCGAGCTTGTCGCTTGCCGCCATCACGCTCTCCGCCAGCGCCAGCGACTCGCCCGAACAAGCCTGCACGAGCGTTCGCCCGCCAGGCGGTAGGACGGACGCGAGATCGGCAGGATCGATTCGTTTCGGCTCCATGAGTATGGATCAGACGAACTTGCGGAAGTCCGGGGCGCGTTTCTCGTTGAAGGCGGCGACGCCCTCCTTCGACTCCGGCGTGTCGTAGAAAAGCTTCACGGCGTGCAGCGCCATATTACTGATTCCGCGGATCGAGTCGGAATCGGCGTTGAACGAGCGCTTGAGGAAAGCGATGGCCGTCGGCGAGCGCAGCGCCAGCTTGTCGGTCCAATCCTTCACGGCCGCGTCAAGATCGGCGGCTGGAACAACTTTGTTACAGAGCCCCATCTCATATGCCTGCTGCGCGGTGTAGGTGTCGTTGATAAACCACATTTCTCTCGCGCGCTTGTCGCCGATGCTGCGGGCAAGCAGCGCAGTGCCCCAGCCAGCGTCGAACGATCCGACCTTCGGGCCGACCTGGCCGAACTTCGCCGTCTCGGAGGCAATCGTGAGGTCGCAGAGCGTCGCGAATACATGGCCGCCGCCGATGGCGAAACCGTTCACGCGCGCAATCACTACCTTCGGTGTGTCGCGGATGATGCTTTGAATCTCGTCAATTGGTAGGCCGACGACGCCACGCCCGTCGTATTGACCTTCATGCGCGCTCTGGTCGCCGCCTGTGCAGAAGGCTTTCTCGCCCGCGCCGGTCAAGACGATGCTCGCGGCATTCTTGTCATTGGCCGCGATCTGAAACGCCTGGATCAACTCTTCGAGCGTCTGGCCGCGGAAGGCGTTATAGACCTTGGGACGGTTGATAATGATCCAGGCGGCATTCGCGCGCACCTCGTAGACGACATCCTGAAACTTCGTTGGATCAAGCATTGAAAGCTCCTATCTGTGAAGTGTTTGAATTCGCGCGACGCGTTATGATCGCACATGCATCTCTATTCGCAGCTCACAATTCGAGAGGAGATCACACCATGTTCATGCCACCTGAGACCGAAATCGTCTGGCCGGTGATGTAGCTTCCGTCGTCTGAGATCAGTAGCGCAACGATGCCCGCATAGTCCTCTGGCTCACCCATCCGCTTCAGTGGAATGCCTCTCAGCATTGCGTCCTTCCACTTCACCGCCTGCTCGCCCTCGCCGAGCACCGAAGCCATCATCGGCGTATTGGTCGGGCCGGGGCAGACGGCGTTGATGAGCACGCCCTTGGTCGCCAATTCGCGCGCCACGGATTTTGAAAAGCTAATAAGGCCGCCCTTGCAGGCGGAATAGACGGCCTCGTTGCTGGTGCCTACACGCGCAGCGTCCGAGGCAATATTCACGATTCGTCCGCCCCCTCGCTTCACCATCAACGGCGCAACGACATGATGCGTATTTAGCGGACCATACATGTTGATATGTATGATCTTGTTCCACAGCTTGCGATCCGTCAGTAGAAACGGCTTCGGTAGATCCCAACCGGCATTGTTGACGAGCGCCCAGATCGGGCCGACCTCCGCCTCGATTCTTTCGACTGCAGCCTTCACGGCGTCATAGTCGCCAACATCAGCTGTGTAGACGGAAATCGAGCCGGCAGGCGCAGACTTCGCCGTCTCTTCGGCAGCGGCCGGATTCAGGTCGAGAATGGCGACCTTGCACCCGTCCTGTGCCAGCCTCAGGCTCAGAGCACGGCCGATGCCCTGCCCGCCGCCGGTGACAACAGCGACTTTATCATTCAATCCCCGCATGATTTTCTCCGTTCATCTAGTAGCGCGGCGGACTCTCCCCGCTCATTTCGCTTTCCTCTTCGCCGCCCACCATCGCCAGCAGCGCGTTCTTGAGCCTGGTCAGTGTGACCGCGACCTGACCCATCTCCGTATCTGTCAGCCCGGAAACGATTTCGAGTTCGACTTGCTGCACATTCTCACGGATCAGAGACACCATCCTCGCCCCGGGTTTCGTGAGATAGACTCTTCTCGCGCGCCCGTCGTTCTCATCCGCACGGCGTTCGACCAAACCCAACGCCTCGACGCGATCGAGCAAGCCGCCGATGGCCACCTTTGACATATCCAGGTCGGCAGCCAACGCTGTTTGGGTCATACCGTCGCGGCGCGACAGAAATGCCAAGAGCCACCACTGTGAACGTGTCATTCCAACCGGCTTCAAAGCGCGATCGACCACGACTCGACGTAGGCGTGAGACGTCGTGCAGGAGAAATCCGAACCGAAGACACTTGTTCAAGTCGTGAGAGCTACTCGCGACAATCTCAAGCTTAGCGGTCGACCGTGACTTCTCCGATGCAGTCGCGGCGCGTCCCCCTAGTCGCTGTCGTCTCTGAACCCGCTGGATCATCAAGCTTACTTTCGCGACTTGAGCCGGCTTTTGAAGATGTCACGCGCGATGATCGTCTTCATGACCTCGATAGAGCCGCCGGCAATCTTAACAATTCGGGCATCGGCATAAGCGCGCGAAATCGGATATTCCCACATGTAACCCCAGCCGCCGAACAGCTGGAGACACTTGTCGACGGCTTCGCAATGCAGTTCCGAGGTGGTCATCTTGGCCATGGCCGCGTCGACCGCGTCGAGCTTGCCTGCCATAAACAGCTCGATGCATTTATCCGTGAAGACGCGCGCCATCGTTGCGCGCGCTTTGAGATCAGCCAGCACGAACTGTGTGTTCTGGAAGTCTGCGATCGATTGTCCGAACGCCTTTCGCTCGGCGGTATAGTCGGCCGTCCATTCGATGACGGTTTCCGTCACCGTCGCGGACCGGATCGCCTGTGCCAGCCGCTCCTGCGAAAGCTTGGTCATCATAAGGGCAAAACCCTGCCCCTCCGGCCCCAGCATGTCTTTGGCGGAAACGCGCAGGTTGTCGAAAAACAGCTCCGATGTGTCCTGCGCCTTCATGCCGAGTTTGTCGAGATTGCGCCCGCGCTCGAACCCCTTTCGCGAGGTGTCGACCAAGAAGAGCGTGACGCCCTTCGCACCCGCTGCACTATCGGTCTTGGTCGCCAGGACGAGGACGTCGCATAACTGGCCATTGGAAATGAACACCTTCTGCCCGTTGATGACGAACTCGTCGCCGTCGCGCACGGCCTGCGTCCGGATCGCCTTAAGATCCGAGCCGGCGTGCGGTTCGGTCATCCCCAGCGAGCCAATTGCTTCGCCGCGCACCATCTTCGGTAGCCAATGACGCTTTTGCTCCTCCGTGCCGAAGGACATGATGTAGGTCGCGACCAGATCGGTATGGATCAGGAAGCCGGGACCGCTCGCCCCGACGCGCCACAGTTCCTCGAACACAATGACGTCGAACAGATAGTCGAGGCCGGGTCCGCCGTATTCCTCCGGCACCGTACAGCACAGCAGCCCCTGCTCTCCCGCCTTCAACCACAGGTCGCGCGGGACGATACCGTCCTTTTCCCACTGCGCGTGGAATGGCACGATTTCTTTCTCGACGAAGCGGCGCACGGTTTCGCGCCAGATTGCGTGCTCCTCGCTGAAAAGCGAACGTTCAATCACGTGGGCACCTATCTTGGTTCACTGATTACTGGGAGCGGCCAGACTTTTCTTTCGCGACCGACACGCGGATCGCCTCGCGCGCCGCCCGCCATTGCTCGTCGGTGAGGGCGGTCAGATCGGCGAATGTGCCCGGCCCCGCCAGGTGCTGCCCGCCGTCGATCGCTATGGTCTGCCCGTTGATGTATTCGCAGGCGTCCGACATCAGGAATACAATCAGATTCTGCAGTTCGGCCATGTTTCCGTAGCGGCGCAGCGGCACAGTCTCCGGGCTCGTCGCGCTGGAGCGGGTGTCTGGGATCGGGTTCAGCTTCTCCCACGCGCCCTCTGTCGGAAATGGCCCGGGCGCGGTGGCGTTCAGCCGGATTCCATAGGGTCCCCATTCGACAGCGAGCGACATGGTCATCGCGTGCAGAGCTGTCTTGGCCATGGCCGATGGCAGCACAAATGCAGAGCCGGTCCAGACCCAGGTGACGAGATTGCTAACTATCGAGCCCTTGCGTCCTTCGGCGATCCAGCGCTTGCCGACCGATAGCGTCGTGTGGAACGAGCCGTCCATGACGGTCGAGGTCACGGCCCGAAAGCCGCGGGGAGAAAGATCCTTGGTCGGCGAGATGAAATTCGCGGCGGCATTGTTGAGAAGCCCGGTCAGCGGACCGTGCTGCCAGATATTGTCGATCATCGCATCGACCGCATCGGCATCCCTGATGTCGCAGACATGCGTTGCTACTCGACCGCCGCCAGCAGCAGCAATTTGAGCCGCAGATTCTTCAAGCATATTGGCGCGACGCCCGCAGATGTGAATGGTCGCACCCTTCGCGGCAAGCGCCTTCGACACCTCTCGACCGAGACCGCTCCCCCCGCCCGTAACAAGTATTGATTTATTCGCAAGCGCATCG
>JAJXZC010000713.1 GCA_021780275.1 Pseudomonadota bacterium | reverse complement strand
CGGCTCCGCATTCGCAGGCGCGACGATAGGCTCCGGCAGCCACGGGCCGATATAGGATTCGCGCCTCGCCCGCAGGCGCCGCAGATGGTCGATGCCGAGGCGGCTCGCCGTGGTGACGAGCCATGCCTCGGGCGACCTCACATCACCTGTGTCGATGCCGTTCCAGCGAAGCCATGTTTCCTGCACCACGTCTTCGGCGTCGCTCACCGTGCCGACGAGGCGGTAGGCGACGGCAAAGATGCGCGAGCGGTGGCGCGTGAAGATCGCTTCCTGTGTTTCGCTGTCCGGCATCATGGCTTCATCCTAACCGATCAGGCCGCCTGCGGATTCGCCAGATCGGCGCGTATCGTCTCCTGACCAATGGTCACGCGCGAACAGGCCTGACCGTAACCCATGACGCGCTTCATGGTCGGAAAGACGCGGGTGCTGGCGATGGCGAGCGCGAGATCCGCGATGGCTGCCTTTCCCCACCAGTTTTCGATCAGGGGCCGGAGCTCCTCGCTGCGGATATCGCGGTGGACGATGGCCTCGGCGAATTCGAAGACGGTTCGCGTGCGCTCGTCCATGGCGGAAAGATTGCGGGTGACGGCCGCGCGCAGGACATGAGCCGGTACGCCCGCGGCGGTCGTCAGGTTGACGACGATTTGCAGGCAGGGGCCGCAATCCTCGGCATGGACGGCGGCGATGCGGGCGACGGCGAGCGCGTCGGGCGGCAGGCATTTGCCGAAGCGACTCATGGGCGTGAAGAAGACGAAGCGCCAGAAGCCGCCGGGCGCCGCTTCGTAGAGGTCGCGAAGGTAATCGACAGGCTCGCCGGTGCGTTCTTCCTGCTGGCGCAGGAATCTGGCGACAAAGGCATTCAGCATGATTTTTCCTTTCTATAAGGCGCGGTCGTTGCGGACCCACCAGGCGAGCAGCGCCATCGCAAGGACGGGCAGGAAGACGCCGGGGGCATCGATCAAAAGGTGATCGGGTTGGAGACGGCCCGCCGCGACGTCCCAGAGATGGAGCGCCGCGTGCAGGCCGAGATAGAGCGTGACTGTGCAGAGGAGCGGCCAGGCGTGGCGCAGCCAGCGGGCGGCGGCGGCCGTCGTCAGCGCGGCTGTGAGGAAGGAGACGCCGATGTCGCGGACGAAATGGGGGTTGAAGGGGCCGGTATCGGGCACACCCTCGACGGCGCCATACCAACCGAGCGGGTCGGCCAGCATATAGAGCGCGTTGGCGAACAGGCCGGCCGCCGCAAGCGCGATCAGGAATCGCTTCAGCCCGACCCGGTCGATTTGGCCTGTATGGGCGGTAAATTGACTGACCGACATCGAATTTCCCCGGTTTCATTGCGGTCACAAGCTGACCCAGCGTCAGTTTGGGTTCCGCCACGCCATCAAGACGGATGGCGCCGCCGGTTTGTGACAGGGGAAGCGGCGGCGTTTACCAAAGGGGCGGGGAGGAGGGGCGAAGAGGGCCCTGGCGGTTGACAAGGGGCCTCTCCCGAGCCAGTGTGCCGCGCAAATCCTGACAAAAGGATCGTTGTCTAAGGGGTGCTGCCCGGGCGTTTTCAGGGCAGACAAGCGGGACTTCCGGAGCGCGATGCACACATATCTCGACTTCGAGAAGCCGATTGCGGAACTGGAGGGCAAGGTCCAGGAGCTTCGGCTTTTGGCCCATGAAGACCCTTCGGTGAGCATCACCGACGAGGTGGCCAAGCTTGAGCAGAAGGCCGCCCAGCTTCTCCAGGACACTTATTCCTCTCTGACGCCGTGGCAGAAGCTGCAGGTCGCGCGCCATCCGCGCCGTCCGCACTTCGTCGATTATGTCGAGCGTCTGGTCGAGGATTTCACGCCTCTGGCCGGCGACCGCCTTTTCGGCGAGGACGCGGCCATCATGGGCGGAATCGGTCGTTTCCGGGGCCGCTCGGTGGTCGTGGTCGGCCATGAAAAGGGCTCGGATACGCAGAGCCGCATGAAGCACAATTTCGGTCTCGCGCGGCCCGAGGGCTACCGCAAGGCGATTCGCCTGATGGACCTCGCCGAGCGCTTCGGCATTCCCGTTATCACGCTGGTCGATACGCAGGGCGCCTATCCGGGTTCGGACAGCGAAGAGCGCGGCGTTGCGGAGGCCATCGCCCGGTCGACCGACCGCTGCCTGTCGCTCAAGGTGCCACTCGTCTCGGTCATCATCGGCGAGGGCGGCTCGGGCGGCGCGGTGGCGCTCGCCTGCGGCAACCGCATCCTGATGCTCGAACATTCGGTCTATAGCGTCATCTCGCCGGAAGGCGCGGCGTCGATCCTGTGGCGTGATTCGGCCAAAGCGAAAGATGCGGCCACCGCGATGAAGATCACCGCGCAGAACCTGCATCAGCTTGGCGTCATTGATCGCGTGCTTCCCGAGCCCATCGGCGGCGCGCACCGCGAACGCCACCAGATGATCAAGGAAGCGGGCGACGGTATCGAGGAAGAGCTGCGCGGGCTCGAAAAGCTCGACGGCGCCACGCTGAAGCGTCTGCGCCGCGAGAAGTTCCTCGCCATGGGCCGCGTCGGCGTCGTCTGACCGGCGCGAGACGGGGCTAAAGCCCCATCTCGCGGAAAGCGTCGCGAACATCGTCTGCGAAAAGCTCCGGCTCCTCCATGGCGGCGAAGTGGCCGCCTTTTTCCATGATCCGCCAGCGGACGATATTGTAGCTGCGCTCGGCCCATGAGCGCGGCGTGAGCGGCAGCGTGTCGATCGGATATTCCGAATAGGCGGTGGGAACCGTCACCTTTTCGCCCGGCTTGAGCGAGGACGAGCCTTCGGCCGGACCCGCCTTGTAGAGCGTATTCGCCGAATTGATCGTGCCTGTGAACCAGTAGATCGAAAGCTGGGTCAGGATCGTTTCGAAGGGAAAGCGCGCGATCATGCCTTCCATCGTGTCCGTCTTGTCGGTGTCGCCGAGGCGATAATATTTGTCGGCAAGCCAGCCCGCGAGACCGGCAGGGCTGTCCATCAGCGCGAAGGCGAGCGCCATGGGCTTGGTCGACTGGATCGAGCGATAGCCTTCTTCCTGACGCCACCACCCTTGCATTTCCTTGATCCAGCGTCCCTCTTCCTCGCTCACTGGCGGCTGTGAGGCATGCTTCAGGCTGGGGCGGAGCGGCAGCATGGTGAGATGGATGCCGAGAAGGCTTTCGCCATGCTGAAGCGCAAGGCGCGAGGTGACGAAGCTGCCCCAGTCTCCCGCCTGCGCGGCATATTTGTCGTAGCCGAGCACCTCGGTCATCAGCCGGTGCCAGAGATCGGCAATGGCAGCGGGGCCGATGGGAATGCGGGGCTTCGAGGAAAAGCCGTAGCCGATGAGCGAGGGCACGATCACGTCGAAGGCCGGACCTTCGCGCCCGTATTTTTCGGGATGCGCCAGCGGATCGATCACATCGAGGAACTCGCGGAAGGTCGAAGGCCAGCCATGCGTGAGGACCAGCGGTACGGCATTTTCGCCCGAGCCGCGCTCATAGATGAAATGGATCTCGTGATCCTCGCCATCCTCGTCAGTCAGCGTGGCGCGAAATTGCGGGAAGCGGTTCAGCGCCTCTTCCTGCTTTCGCCAGTCGAAATCGTCGCGCCAGACTTCGACGAGCCGCTCCATGTAGGGAAGGCTCGTGCCATAGGCCCAATGCTCGTTGCCGAGCGGCTCGTTCGGAAAGCGGGTGCGTTGAAGGCGGCGCTTCAGGTCCTGAATTTCCTCTTCAGGCACATGCACCTTGAAGGGATCGGCGGGAACGATGCGATGGCTCATTGTCCGGCCTTCACTTGCTTGACGAAGCTGCGCACCTCGTCGGCGAAGACGGACTTCGTTTCCATGGCCGCGAAGTGGCCGCCATGCTCGAAGCTCGACCAGCGCGCCACATTGAAGCTTTTCTCGACCATGCTGCGCGGCGGGAAAGGCATGAACTCCTTCGGGAAATTGGCGATGCCGGTCGGCACCTCCACTTTCTCGCCCGCAGGAATGTTCGTGCCGGCTTCCTCGAACATGCCGCGATAGAACCAGGTCGCGGTGTTGAAGGTACGGGTGACGAGATAGATCATCACATTGGTGAGAAGCTGGTCCTTGGTGAAGGCGTTCTCGATGTGCTCGCTTCCATCTGGCCCGCGCCGGTCCGACCAGGAGTTGAACTTTTCGACGATCCAGGCGGCGGCACCCACGGGGCTGTCCATCATGCCGTAGGATAGCGTCTGCGGTTTCGTCATCTGCAGGCGCAGATAGGCGCCTTCAAGCTCGAAGTTGAGCGCGGCGGCTGCGGCCCACTGGTTTTCCTCCGGCGTTTCAGGCGCGAAGGCGCCACGGATGCCGAACATGTTGAGGTGGATGGCCTTCGCACCGCCGCCCTTCGCCTGCGAATGGTTGAGGCCGATATAGCCTGTCACCACCGAGCCCCAGTCGCCGCCTTGGGCGATATAGTCCTTGTAGCCGAGCACGTCGCGCATCAGCTTGTCCCAGAGCGCGGCGGTGCCCTTCGGACCGATGGGCTTCTTCGGTTTGCCGGAGAAGGCATAGCCGGGAAGAGAGGGCACGACGAGGTTCACGCCGTCTTCCGCATTGCCTCCAAATTTTTCCGGATGCGCGAGCGGCTCGATCACGTCGAAGAATTCGAAGACCGATCCGGGCCAGCCATGGGTCAGCAGCACGGTCTCCGGATTGGCGCCCGATCCTTTCACATGAATGAAGTGGATTTCCTGGCCGTCGACGGTCGCCTTGAACTGGGGGAAGCGGTTGAGCGTGGCTTCGGCTTTTCGCCAGTCGAAGGCACTCGTCCAGTAGGCGCAAAGCTCCTTCATGTATTCCATGTCGGTGCCGTAGGCCCAGCGATCCGCGCCCGGCGCGATCTCGGGCATCTCGTGCCATTCATAGGCGCGGACCTTGGCGAGAATGGCGTCGATCGCGGATTGCGGGATGTCGATCTTGAAAGGGACGGGCGCACCCATGCTCGAGATTCCTCCATGGCGGTGTTCTTGTTGAGGGCATTATGGCAGGCGCGGGCAACGCCGCAATGACGCTTGCGATTGCCGGGCCCGTCTCCCGTCTCTAAGGTGGCTGAAAACGATAAATGAATTGGGGAGATGCATGGCTCAGGAGATCGCGGAAGATCTGCGTCCGCCGCAAGACGCGGCCGGGGGGGTGGACAAGAGGAGCGTCTTTCAGCGCCATTACGCGCTCATCGTTCTGACGCTGGCCTATACGTCGAGCCATGTCGATCGTGGCATCGTCAATATCGTGATGCAGCCGATCAAGAACGAGTTCCACGTCAACGACACGCTGCTCGGCCTTATGTCCGGCCTCGCCTTCGCGATCTTCTATGCGACGCTCGGCGTTCCCATTGCCATGTGGGCGGATCGGGGCAACAGGCGAAACATCATCGCTCTGGCGGTCACCGTCTGGAGCGGTATGACGGCCGCCTGCGGACTCGCCAGCAATTTCACCCATCTGTTACTGGCGCGTATCGGCGTCGGCGTCGGTGAGGCGGGATCGAGCCCGCCGTCGCATTCGATGATTGCCGATCTCTATCCGAAGGAGAGCCGCTCCACCGCCATGGCCATTTATTCGGTCGGCGTCTATGTGGGCGCGATGATCGGCCTCGTTCTCGGTGGCTATATCGTCCAGCATTACGGCTGGCGCGTGACCTTCTACGCCATGGGCCTGCCCGGCCTCGTCATCGCGCTGCTGGTGCGCTTCACGATGAAGGAACCGGCGCGTGGCCACGCGGACGGTATCGTGCATGACGCGGCGCTCAAGTCGAACCTCCTGCACGTCATCGTTCATCTTTGGCAGACGAAGTCGGCACGCCACATCACCATCGGCCTGACGCTCGTTTCCTTCGTCGGCTATGGCGGGCTGATTTTTGGGCCGTCATTCTTTCAGCGCAGCCTCGGTCTGTCGCCGCAACAGGTCGGCCTCTTCTTCGGCCT
>JAJXZC010000125.1 GCA_021780275.1 Pseudomonadota bacterium | reverse complement strand
CACGGATCAGGTCGAGGTGCTTTCGACAGAGCGCGGGGCGCTGTGGGCGCGGGTGGGGAAGGAGGACTTCGTGATCGAGGACGAGAAGCGCGCGGCGGTGGGATATGGACCGAGGACAAGATGAAACTTGGCGATAATGCGGGCTGGAAGCTCGATCGGCATATCCCGGTGGCGCTGGTCGTGACCATCATGTTGCAAACCGGTGCGGCGCTCACCTGGTCGGGCGCGGCGGCGGAGCGGCTGACGGCGCTGGAGTTGCGCTCGGGACGGACGGACGAAGTGGTCGAACGCACGGCGCGGCTGGAGGAACAGTCGCAGGCGATGCGGGCGAGCCTCGCGCGGATTGAGGAGAAGATCGATCGGGCGGTGGCGCGGAGGTAGTCATTGGTGACCTTTTGGCAGCGATGCAGAGAGCGATCGAACCACCTCCAATACACGTGTGTCAGCTCCAGATGCGTCGCCTTTATCCAGATATCCGCTCGGTGCTTGAGAAAAAATCGCTCTTGTTGCCTCCAAGAGAACTGCGTTGCGTATATCAATCTCATCTGTCGCGTCGACGAATGTTCGAAAAGTCGACAGAGCGTTCGCCCTATGCTTGTTGACTGACGCCTCGTGGGCTAAGGCTCTATAGTTTTTGCCGCACCAAACGATCGCACCTAACAAGATGCTCATTATGATGATTTTTGCCACCACGATTTGAATCGACAGCGCCACATCGTCGTGGACGGCAACGGGATTCAGATAGAAATAGATTGCGACGCTAATGGAGAAGACCGTCACAAATATCGTCGCTATCATCCAACGATTTGACGTTGTGTGGAGAACGTTCGACTCGGAAAAAAATATCTGAGAATGCTTCTCCACACCGATCTTTGCCGTCGCAGCGCGAGCGCCTTCCAGAATGGTTTGTACCTCATTTGCCTTTTTTTGCGCGTCTGCCTCAGATTTCTCTAGGGAAGAAATAAGTAAATCGGCTTCCTCCGCGAATTTTTTCTCTATCAGATGACGTTCATCTGAACTGAGCTGTTCTAGCGTCAGAAATAACGAAAAACGATGAATATAAACGACAAAATCTTCAATTTTACCTCTCATCTGAGATTGAAGCTCATTTCTTCGTTGCAGAGGGGTGGCTACCGCTGAAGGTCTGAAATCAGATATCTCGATCTTGAGCTGTTCTATTGGTGCGAGAAATTTGTTGATGGCCGAAAAATCATCAACCTCTAAAAACTTTAGTTCGCTTTTGAGTAAGGCTTCAAGAATACGTCGGAGACGCTCATTCCAAACCGCAACAATTTCGGAGAAGTTTATTTCCCCCCAAGCGGGTCTGGCGAAGAAGTCGTCGGCATTAGAGGCTAGGAGTATTTCGATCCTCTGTTTTAGACCTGATATGTGTACGGCCTTCGCCGCTTCAATTTTTTCATCAGTCATTGCTCTATCCCTATCTGGATAAGCGATTTTTGTTCGTTGGTTAGCAGAAGAATAGCACAAAAAGAGTCTGGCGCCCCCTGGGGCGCCTTTTTTATTGGCTGGAGGTCAAGTGGAACAGGGCAGGCGGTCGGAGCAGAAGGCGACGCGGTTCGACGTGAAGGGGCTGAAGGAGGACGGGAGTTTCGAGGGCTATGCGTCGTTGTTCGGGCAGGAGGATCTGGGGCGCGATGTGGTGATGCCCGGCGCGTTCCGCTCGTCGCTCGCAAAGCGCGGTCCGCGCGGCATCAAGATGCTTTATCAGCACGACCCGAATGAAGTGATCGGCGTGTGGATGAAGCTCAGTGAGGATATTCGCGGGCTTCGCGTCGAGGGGAAGCTGCTGCCCGATGTCGGGCGCTCGCGCGAGGTCTTGAGCCTGATGCGGGCGGGTGCGGTGGACGGGCTTTCCATCGGCTACCACGTCGTCAAGGCGACGAAGGACGGGAAGACGGGACTTCGCAAATTGATCGAAGTCGATCTCTGGGAAATCTCGGTCGTGACCTTTCCGATGCAGCCGGAGGCGCGGATCAGCGCCGTCAAATCGGAACGGCCGACGGAACGGCAATTCGAACGCTGGCTCTCGCGGGATGCGGGGTTCAGCAGGGCGGAGGCTCGCCGCATCGTGGCGGGCGGATACAAGGCGCTTCCAGCTTCGCGGGACGCGAGGGGAGGCGATGGCGCGGGGCTGGCGCGGGCATTCCGCGAGGCGGCGCGCATTTTCAACTGACATCGGAAGGAAGCATGATGAATGCATTCAACATGGGCGTCCCGCGCATCGGGGCGTCGCTGAAGGGTGAGCCGCGCGCGCCGGAGGTCAAGAGCGTCAGCGCGCATGAGGTTCGCGATGCGATGGACGAGTTTCTCTCGGCCTTCGAGGACTTCAAGCAGGCCAATGACGAGCGCCTGGACGAGATCGAGAAGAAACTTTCCGCCGACGTGGTGACGGAAGAAAAGGTCGACCGCATCAACCGCGCGCTGGACCGGCAGAAGAAAACGGTGGATGAGCTGGCGCTGACGCTGGCGCGGCCGGAAATCGGCGGCGAGCCTCGTGCGCGGCTCGATCCGGCGCGGCGCGAGCATAAGCGCGCCTTCGACCTCTATGTGCGCAAGGGCGAAGCGCATGATCTGCGCACGCTCGAAGCCAAAGCGCTTTCGGCGCAGTCCGATCCCGATGGCGGCTATCTGGTGCCGGCGGAAACGGAGCGCCTGATCGACCGCATCGTCTCGGACGCCTCGCCGATCCGCGCCATTGCTGGTGTGCGCCAGATCGGCGCGGCGAGCTACAAGAAGCCCTTCACGGTTTCCGGCCCGGCGAGCGGCTGGGTGGGCGAGACGGAAGCGCGGGCGGAGACTTCCGCTTCGGGGCTTTCCGAAATCGAGTTCCCGGCGATGGAGCTTTACGCCATGCCGGCGGCGACCTCGACACTGCTCGACGATGCGGCGATCAACATCGACCAGTGGCTGGCGGAAGAAGTGCAGACGGCCTTCGCGGAGCAGGAGGGCACGGCCTTCGTCAATGGCGATGGCATTCGCAGGCCGCGCGGCTTCCTCTCCTATGCCAGGGTGACCAATGCCAACTGGTCCTGGGGCAAGCTCGGCTATCTCGCCACCGGCGCGGCGGGCGCCTTCCCCTCGTCCAATCCGGCGGACGTTCTCATCGACCTCATCTATTCGGTGAAGGCGGGCTATCGGGCCAATGCGCGCTTCGTGATGAACCGCGCGACGCAGAGCGCCATTCGCAAGCTGAAAGACGCGGAAGGCAACTATCTCTGGCAGCCGGGTATCGCAGCGGGCGCGCCGCCGACGCTGCTCAACTATCCGGTGACGGAGGCTGAAGACATGCCCTCCATCGCCACGGATGCGACGGCGATCGCCTTCGGCGATTTCAAGCGCGGCTATCTCATCGTCGACAGGCTCGGCGTGCGCGTGCTGCGCGATCCCTATAGCGCCAAGCCCTATGTGCTGTTCTACACGACGAAGCGCGTGGGCGGCGGTGTGCAGAACTTCGAGGCGCTGAAGCTTCTGAAGTTCGGAACGGCTTGAGGAGAACGCGATGCGCGACATTCATCACAACATCAAGACCGTGCAGACGCTCGATCCGGCGGTGACGACGGCGGCGCGCGCGGGTGCGCCGATCGACCGGCAGGGTTTCGAGGCCGTGGAGCACATCGTGCTTTTCGGCGCGAGTGGCGACACCTTGTCCTCGACCCTCAAGACGGATGTGAAGCTCGAAGCCTCGGAAGACGGAGCGAGCTGGGTGGCCGTGACCGATGCGAAGCTCACATCGGGCGTGGCGGTTTCGGCGGCTGGCGTCTTTGCCACCGTCGACGCCGCGGCGAAGGCGCAGATGGCCTATCGCATCGGCTATGTGGGCAATGCCCGCTATAGCCGCGTGAGTCTGGCGCTCACCGGCACGCATACGAACGGCACGCCGGTGGCCGCACTGGCGCTTCTCACCAAGGCAAATGTGAAGCCGGTCGTTTAACCGGCATCGCGGGGCGCGTCCCGGCTCTTTTCCCTCCCTTGAAGGGCCGGGACGACACACTCCTTTCCGAAAGACATTACATGACACTCATCCTGACGGCGGGGCCGGCCGAGGAGCCGGTGACGCTTGCCGAGGCGCGGGCCTTCATGCGGCTCGACGACACAAGCGAAGACACGCTGGTGACGGCGCTCATCACGGCGGCACGGGCGACGCTGGAGGCGGAAACGCGGCGCGCCTTCGTGACACAGCACTGGCGATTGTTGCTCGACCGGTTTCCGGGGGAGGGGATTGTGCTGCCGCTCGCGCCGGTGAGCGCGGTGGCGGCGATTTCGCTCGTCGCGCGGACTGCGCCGGACGAGACGCTCGACGCGACGCTCTACGAACTCGATCTTGGCGGCGAGCCGCCGCGCATCTGGGGAGCGGAGGGCGGCGCCTGGCCGAAACCGAAACGACGCATGGCGGGGATCGCCATTGATTTCACCGCAGGCTATGGCGGCGCGGAGGCTGTGCCACAGGCATTGAAGCAGGCAGTGTTGATGCTCGTCGCGCATTGGTTCGAGACGCGGCTGCCCGTCGCCTTCGGTGACGCAGGCGCAGACATTCCCATGACCGTGGCGGCGCTGATTGCGCCATACCGAAGGTTTCGGCTGTGAGCGGGCGCGATCCGGGCAGGCTGTGCGAGCGGGTGACAATCGAAGTGCCGACGCGAACGGCGGACGGAGCGGGAGGCGCGGCGGTGGGCTGGAGCATGCTTGCGACGGTTGCGGCGGAAGTCATTTCCTTCAAGGGCGCGACGCTTGTCGCCGGTGAGCGCGAGGAAGCGCGGGAGCCTTACCGCGTCGTCATGCGCTATCGCGACGATGTGACGGCGGAGATGCGACTTCGCTGGCGCGGACGGGTGCTGGACATTTCGAGCAGGCACGATCCCGATGGACAGAGACGCTGGCTCGCCATCGACTGCGAGGTGCGGGTATGAGCGCTTATGACGCCGACCTCGCCTTGCAGAAGGCGATCTATGCGCGGCTTTCGAGCGACGCCGCGTTGGCGGCTCTGGTCGCGGCGCGCATCTACGACAATGTGCCGGGCGATGCGGGCTTTCCCTACATGACGCTCGGTGAGGCGCAGGTGAGCGACTGGAGCACCGGCGACAGCGAGGGCGCGGAACATCGGCTCGCCTTCCATGCCTATTCACGCAGTGGCGGGCGCGCCGAGGCGAAAGACATTCTCGGCGCGATCAATGGGGCGCTGCACGACGCGAGCCTGACGCCGGAAGGCGCGCAGCTTGTGAGCCTGCGCTTCCTCGATGCGGAAACGCGGCGCGAGCCGGACGGCACCACCTGGCGCGGAACGATCCGCTTCCGCGCCCTCACGGAAATCACGGAGTGACATCATGGCCGCACAGAAAGGCAAGGACCTGCTCGTCAAGCTCGATGCGGGCGGGACGGGGACATTCACCACGGTGGCAGGGTTGCGCACACGCGCGCTCGCCTTCAATGCGCGTAGCGTCGATGTGACGAATGCGGACTCCGCCGGACGCTGGCGCGAGCTGCTCGAAGGAGCGGGCATGCGTTCGGCTTCGATCTCGGGCCGAGGCATTTTCCGCGATGCCGCGTCGGATGCGAGCATCAGACAGGTCTTCTTCGATGGGGCAATCAAGGTATGGCAGGTGGCGATACCCGATTTCGGCACCGTGGAAGGGCCGTTCCAGATCACGGCGCTGGAATTTGCGGGCGAGCATGATGGCGAAGTGACCTTCGACATGTCGCTGGAAAGCGCAGGCGCGCTGACCTTCACCGCGATCTAGGAAGACGAACATGGCCAACAGACATAGAGGCGAGATCGACGCCGCTCTTGGCGGCGAACGCCGAACGCTGGTGCTGACGCTCGGCGCACTCGCCGAACTCGAGGACGCGTTTGGCGGCGAGGACATGCTGGCGCTGGCATCGCGCTTTGAGGCAGGCCGCATTTCGGCGCGCGATGCAATCCGC
>JAJXZC010000173.1 GCA_021780275.1 Pseudomonadota bacterium | reverse complement strand
CTCTTCGGATAGAGCGGCGGTTGCGTGGTGACCTTGTCCATGATTGGCGCTTCGGGAATGTTTGCAGCCTGGACGCGGCCGCTGACGGCCGTCGCACTCACCAAAGCGGCGGTTCCGAGGAAATTCCGTCTGGATAACATGACCTTCTCCATCTGGTTTAGTCGCTGGACTGTGTCGCGACCGAAGTACGGGTTTGTCGTTGAATTTCGCTCCCGCCTCCGCCGCCGAACACGACGGACTTCAGGTCCGATTGAGCCAGCCAGAATTCGCGCTTTGCTTCGATAGCGGCGCGCAGCGAGGCGATGCGCTGGCGTTCTTCCGTCATTAACGCGAAGACGTCGACCTGCATGCTCGAGAACCGCAACTGCATTTCGTCGGTGATGATCTTGCGCAGCGGCAGCACCTCGCGCTGGTAGTGGCCGGCGATGTCGTAGGACGAACGATAGACGCGGTAGGCATCTCGCGCTTCGGATCGAACATTGATCGCCTTTTCGGTCAGACGATTGAAAGCCTGATTGTAGGTTTCGGTCGCCTGCCGGACGCGCACCTCGCCGCCGTCGAAAATCGGAATCTGGAAAAGGACGTCAAGGCCGCGTGTGCTGAATGGAGCAGTGTCCGGATCTTTGGTTCTCCTTGAGATGCCTGCCAGGTCGAGAAGCGTCACGAAGCGCGTGGCCTCTGTAAGCTTGAGGGACTTCGCCAACGCATCGAGTTCCATGCGGGCGATCTGAAGATCGACACGATAACCAACGGCATCGACCTCGATGCCGGGAAGCGACCGTGGGTGCGGCGGCAATAGGGGAAGCTTGTTGGGCAGGCGGAAATTGAGATCGCCATTCCAGACTCCGAGCAGCCGCGCCAGTCGCTCGCGTGAGCTTGCTGCATCCTGCCTGATTGCCGCGAGATCCGCGGTAGTTTCCGCATAAAATGCCTGCTCGCGCGCCTGGTCGAGTTTATTGAGGGACCCGGTCTGACCGAGCTTCTCGGCCAGTTGTGCGGTAGATTCCGCCGTCGACTTCGCATCAGTCAACAGAGCCACCAGTTCATTCGCCGCAACAGCACGGTAGTACGCCCGCCGCACCTCGGCGGCCAGACGCAAGGTTTCCAGCGCTGCGCGCAGTTGAGCCCGCCGGAAGCGCTCTCGCGCCAACTCGGAGCGGAATGGCAAGGTTGCAAGCGCGAGGATGTTGCCGACGACTTGTCCCTCAGTCTCGAACGCACTATTGCCGGCGACCCGGGAGATGGAGAATGTCGGATTGGGTGGCAGGCTCTCCTGGACCATGTCCGCTTCAACCAGCGCCAATTCGTTGTAAGCCGCCTGCAGGCCCTTATTGTTGAGCAAGGCAATTTGGACAGCACTATCCACGGTCAAGGGGCGACGAAGCAGCCGCTGCATAGCGCGGCTCGCCCCCTCCGCTTCTTCTTCGCCCCGGATCGAAACCACATCCTTCCTGATGGTCCCGCTGGCGACATCTGCTACGACTGTCAATCCGCCATCGGGGGAAAAGCTCGCGCATCCGGAAAGAAAAAGAGCGGAAACCAGCATGGTCGCAGATGTGGGACTGAATCTGGACCGGCTCACCTTTTCGCGTCGGATCTCGATATTTCCGGACATGGCTCGCTCCTACTGGCCGGACTTCGGCGCCGGGGCGGAGCGGTCGTTCTGCTCACGCCATGGCGACGGAGCGGTCGGCCGAAGGCTGGTGTAGGGAGTTATCGTGGAGCGGTACCCAACACCAGCAACCTTCGCGCTGGGGTCGGCGGGATCGGCGCCCGCCAGCGGCAGCGCCGCCGGCACGCATCCTCCCAGCGTCAAGGCCGCGCCGGCCAATCCCGCGAGCAAACGAAATCTGTTGCCGAATATTCCTTCGACCACCGACCGAACGGCGGTGAAAATCGCCACAAGCTGCGCACGCATTTTGGTTTTCCTGAACTGACGGTGGACCACGGGTGCGCGCGCCCTCAGCGGGCGCGGCAACGCGTCGTTTTAGCGGAGTCAGGAAATGGGAGGACGATAGAGCCTTGGCGGGGCGTTATCAGTCACCTTACGGTAGCCTTCGACGTCGCAAAGGGCCGGCGGCGCGGAAGGCTTCACGATGTCGCTCAGCGTTGCCGGAAGCGCGGTAACGCACATCAGCCCGCAGCATTGCCCGTCAGATGAATGCGGAGCATTGTCCGGGACAGATTTGCCGTCCAGCGCCACCGACACCAAGCGATAATCGCCATCGGATTTTGCATGCGAATGCTTGCCCGAGTGATCGTGCAGGTGGCCATCCTTGTGGACGTGCTGCGTCGGCATTTCGCTATGTACATGAACCATGCCAGGCACATGATTCTCGTCGGTTAGACAATGGGCGACTGCATGTACGCCGGGCAAGGCGTAAGCGATCGTCGGCGCTAGCACGCAAAGCAGGTAGCTCAGGGCGACGAACCACCCTGCTCTCAATCGCTTCGTTCTGCTAAGGCCGATAATCATCTCGATGGCAATTTCGTTCGACTTTCCATGTCCGATCCGCAAACATAGCCGAGAACCTCGACCGCGCCAAGCCGGAACTCGGATCGGCAATCCTCGCTGCGACTGCTCCATGATCACCGACTCGGCGCCGATTCGATCCACCCCTGCATCGACAGCGCCGGAAGCCACCCGTCAAGAATACGACGGCATGATCCCCTCGGTCGCCAAGCCGCGCGAGGCGGAAGTGAAACTATTTCAGGGTCAAAATGAGCGGGGTTCAGATCGCCGAAAAACAGCGAAAAGGTCCAAAAGCTGCATTTGCGAATGGCGCCTCCCCCGGGGGCGACATTCCGGTCGTCTCGACGTAGGTCTAAGTAATATGCTCCAGAGGCCGAATTTCCCCGAGCGCCTAGAGGTTGGCGGTTCGCGCGATGCCTGTTCCAAGACTGCATCGTTCCGCACTTTGGATCTGAACCTGCTTCGCGTTTTTGATGCGATCATGGAGGAACGCAGCGTTCTCCGCGCCAGCGAGAAGCTGTTTTTGAGCCAATCCGCTGTCAGTCATTCTCTCGCCCGCCTGCGCGAGATGCTGGACGATGAACTGTTTATCCGAACCGCTGGAGGCATGCAGCCCACCGGCCGTGCTGTCGCCATTGCGCCGCTCATCCGCGATGCGTTGAAAACCCTCAAAGCGGCGATCGGATTACCGAAGTTCGACCCAGGGACTACTCCAGATCTTCAATACCGAGGCGCCTCATGTAGACATCGTGATCAGGCCGGTCACTCGGATTGACCTGGCCGAGCAAATCGACCTCGGTCGAATAGATGCCGCCATTGGTACCTTTTCCGTCGCTCCGCAACGCTTCAAGTCGAGCTTGCTCTTCGAATACGACGACGTCTTGATTGCGAGTTCCTCTCGGAAGTTCGACGCCATGACGATCGAGCAGCTCTCCCGCCTCTCTATCGTGGTGGTATCGTTCGGCGGCGAACAAGAGGGCGCCGTCGATGGCTTCATATCGGAACGCGGGCTGGCGCGGAGATCGGAGATGTACGACCGGATCGCGTTCGAACGGGCGTTTTCGGCATCGGAGCGTGTTCCGCGAATTGCCGTTTCATTGCCGCATTTTCTCGCTCTTCCGGCACTTCTCGACGGGTCCGGATTTGCGGCCATCGTCCCGCGGCCTTTGGCCGTTTCTTTCGCCCGCACCCATTCGATTTCTATATATGAGCTGCCTTACGACACGACGCGTTTGGAAGTCCGCTCGTTATGGCATGAGCGCCACGAGGGCGACGCCTCCCAGGAGTGGCTCCACGGAATCATGCGGCGGGTATGAGCTGCTGCCGGTTTGATGGACACCTCGTTAAGCTAATCCCACCTTACGTTCGAACTCAACTGGGCTGATGTAGCCGATCGTCGAATGGCGTCGGATGGCGTTATAAAACCGCTCGATGTAATCGAACACATCTGCCCTGGCCTCGTTTCTGGTGCGATAGATTTTACGCGCGGTCCGCTCGGTCTTCAGCGACGAGAAGAAGCTCTCCATCGCCGCGTTGTCCCAAACATTGCCGGATCGGCTCATGCTGCAGACGATACCGCTGTCGGCCATCAGCCGCTGGAACTGCTCGCTGGTGTATTGGCTGCCTTGATCCGAGTGGTGCAACAGCTCGTTCGGCTTGCCGCGCCGCCAGACCGCCATCAGCAAAGCGTCTGCGACCAACTGGGCCGTCATGCCAGCGCTCATCGACCAGCCGACCACCCGGCGCGAGAACAGATCGATGACGGCCGACACATAAAGCCAACCCTCGTCCGTCCAGATGTAGGTGAAGTCGGCAATCCACTTCTGGTTCGGCCGCTCGGCTGCAAACTTCCGGTCCAGAATGTTCGACGGCACGTTCGCGGTCTGGCGATCGCCTTCGTCTTTCGGCAAGCGCCGGCGTCGTGGCCGCGCCCGCAGGCCCTGCAGGCGCATCAGTCGCTCGATGCGGTGCAGACCGCATTCGACGCCATCTGCCAACAGGTCATGCCAGGGCCGCCGTGCGCCGTAAGTCCGGTCGCTGGCAAGGAAGCTGGCCTTCACCTGCTGACCTACGGTTTCGTCACTTCGGGATCTGGCGCTGGGCGATCGGTTCAGCCAGGCATGGAAGCCCGAACGGGATACGCCCATTGCTTCGCATAGCCATGCCACCGGCCAGATGGTCCGGTGCTTCGCGATGAAGACGAACTTCATGTCGCTTCCCTCGCGAAGAAGGCTGCGGCCTTTTTTAGGATATCCCTGCCGGCATGCGCGACGATGACGACATCGCCCGCCGGCAGCGCCTCGATCCCCCCTCTCACCCGCGCGATCAGTTCCACGAAGCTTTCGCCGCCCGGCGGACGGTTGCTGGCAGGGGCGCGCCAGAACTCGTCGTAAACTGCTTCAGAGTCTCGCCGGATCTCCTCATGCGTCCGTCCGGTCCAGTCACCGAAATCCTGCTCGCTGAACGCGGGATCGGAACTGACGAGGAGTCCGAGCGACGCTGCAGTTTCGCGGGCGCGCCGCGCCGGGCTTGAGATCGCCAAATGACGAGCGGGAAGCTGTGCCCGCACACGCAGCAAGGCCACTGCGTCGCCGACATCGGCGGACGCATCGATGCCGGGGATCATGCCGCGCGGCCCGCCAACGGGTGCGTGGCGGATCAGCCAGAGCTGCGACTGCTGCGGCATTTTTAGACCTGGACCACGCGCGCAGCGAGCGTCAGAAGCACCGCGACCTCGCATACCTGTTCGACGGCGCCCAGAACATCACCGGTCTGTCCACCGATCTGCTGCTGCGCGAGAGCGGCGAGAGACGCCGCCGCAACTGCCGTGACGCACGCGGCGATCATGGCAGTTGCCGCCGGCAGAGCAACAAAGGCGATGACCGCGGCCACCACGCAGGCGCTCAACGCGATCAGGGAATCGGGCCGTCCGGCCGACGCCACCAGTCCGTCGGCGCGCGCATAGGGCATCGCCGCCGCTAACACAGCGAGCGGCGCGCGCGCCAGCGCGTGGGTCGCGATCATGACAACGAGAACCTCTGATCGCGGCAAGGCCGACAGCGCGCCGACCTTGGCGACGAACGAAGTCAGGAGGGCCAGCGCGCCATAGGTGCCGATCCGGCCGTCGCGCATCACGTCGAGCTTTGCGGCTTTGTCTCTGCCGCCGCCAAACCCGTCTGCGAGATCGGCAAACCCGTCTTCGTGCAGCCCACCGGTCAGCAACGCGCCCGCCCCAAGCGCGAGCGCGGCAGCGCCGATAGTCGGCAATCCGATCGACAGCAACAGGAAATAGACGGCGCCAACCGCAGCACCCAAAATCGGGAACGCGCGATAGGCGCGCGCGAGATTCGGAAACGAGGCGCGATGGAGAACGGGCACACGTGTCAGAAACGCGGCAGCGGCCAGAAGATCGTCAAGCCAGCCGCCTATGACGAGACTCATGAAATTTTCACTTCGGTTCAACATGGCCGGGCAACCGGT
>JAJXZC010000010.1 GCA_021780275.1 Pseudomonadota bacterium | reverse complement strand
TGAGGCCGTAATAGACGGCCTTCATGCGGCGGAGCTTTTTCTCGTTCGACGAGGCGCGGAAGAGGCGGCGCGAAAGCTGATGCGCGAGCCAGGGGTGCTGCGCGCCTTCTTCGTCGGGCGTCGCGGTGCGAGTGAAGCCGGGGACTTCCTCCGGATCGTACATCTCGTTCCAGGGCTCCGGCGCGACGAAGGGCGGATGCGGTCGCAGGAGCGAGAGATGCGCGACGAAGGGTTTCGTGGCGCTTCCCATGTAGTCCATCAGCCGGTTGACGAGGAAGGCCGTGTCGTCTTCCTCCGCCGGATAGACGAGGGGCTTCGGCGTCCCGGCGCCGTCCTCGTAATCCGGGCCGGGCTCGCGCTTGCCGTAAGCGAGGCGGATGTCTTCCGGCACGTCGAAGCCCTTGGCCGCCAGATCGTCCGTCCACGGCGTGGGCCATGTGCCCATCATGCAGACGGGGCGGATGCCGGGCAGGGGGCCTTCATAGGTGCGCAGCCAGGGGCTTTCCGGGTCTTCCTCGCGCGGGTCCTGGCTCGTGTCCGTGTAGCCGAAAAGGACCGGATCGTAGCCGGCGCCGGCCACTTCCTTCGCCCAGTTGGTGTGGCGGGCGTCGAGCGGCGTGCCGTTGGTGCCGGAGCGGTGATTCTGGAGGTACATGCCGGTGTGCAGCGAGGCGCGCGACGGGCCGCAGGGAACGGCGTTCGCGTAGTGCCGGTTGAAGAGGACGCCCTCCGCCGCTAGCGCGTCGAGGTTCGGCGTCTTCACCATCGGGTGGCCGAGCGTCGACAGGCATTCGCCGCGCCACTGGTCGGCCGTGATGAAGAGGATATTCAGCGGGGCAGCGGGCGAGGGCATGGGGCGGGGCTCCGGGGATTGTTTTTCGGCCGATTCCGGCAAGTCTATGCTAGCGCCATGACGCTTCGGCGAAGAAGTGAATCGCGATTTCGGACGGGGGCGGTTTTCGCTCTTCTTTTGCCCTCCGAAAACCGCGCTTTACCTCGCCAAAACCTCATGCTACCTCACCTCGTCGCCTTGGCCGTCCGGCCGGGCTTCGTCGCGCCCAAGTCCTTATAACCGTTCAAGAATCCGGCATCAGACATGACCAAGATCATCTTCAAGGAACATGACGGCAAGGAACACCCCGTCGAGGTCGAGAACGGCATGACCGTCATGGAAGCCGCGATCAAGAACATGATCCCCGGCATCGACGCCGATTGCGGCGGCGCCTGCGCCTGCGCGACCTGCCATGTCTATGTCGATGCGGCCTGGATGGATAAGGTCGGCAAGCCCGAGAGCATGGAAGAAGACATGCTCGACTTCGCCTTCGACGTTCGCGAGAACTCGCGCCTGTCCTGCCAGATCAAGGTCACGGACGCGCTCGACGGCCTCGTCGTCACGACGCCTGAAAAGCAGTTCTGACGGGCTTTTTCGCTTAATCGTTATTCGCCGGCTTTGTGCGTCTTCGCATCGAAGCCAGCGTTCTTTTGCGTCTTCGCATCGAAGACGGCGAACTCGTGCTCGATCGACTTCTCGATGAGGAGCCGCCACACCGGCTCGGCAATCGCGGGGGAGAGGCCGTGCTGCGCCGCGGCGGCGAGCGCCTTCTGCACGACGTCCTCGATGCGGGCCTCGTCGCGGACCGCGCCGCGCTCGCCCTTGATCTGGCCGGCCTGCTCGATATAGCCCTGCCGCTCGGCGAGAAGCTTCGCCAGATCCCGGTCGATCCGGTCGATCTCGCGCCGAACTTCCGCCATCGTGTGACACTTGACCATGTTGCTCTCCGCGCCCGCGTTGCGCTTTATCCTCACACCTGCGATGCGGTGCAACATAGATCGTGAGGGCGGCTTGTCACCCGTGAAATTTTAGGAACTTCATGAAAAACCATGAGGTGCCTGCGGTTGGCCCGGCACTGCAGTTTTTGCTTGGCGCGACCGTCGCGGAGACCTATATAAGCCGCTCTTGGTGTGAAATATAAAAAATAACACAATAAATTTGTTGTTATTTCCCTGATGGATCAGTGGTGACAGAGATGGCTGAAGAAACGATCACGACAGACGTAGTCATTATCGGCGCGGGCCCAGTGGGCCTCTTCGCGGTTTTCGAGCTTGGCCTTCTCGATCTCAAGGTCCATCTCGTCGACATTCTCGATCGTCCGGGCGGGCAGTGCGCCGAGCTCTATCCCGAAAAGCCGATCTACGACATTCCGGGCCTTCCGCTCGTCACCGGTCAGGAACTCACCGACCGGCTGATGGAGCAGGCGGCGCCCTTCAATCCGCAGTTCCATTTCAACGAGCAGGTCGAGCAGGTCGAGCGCCAGGAAGATGGCAGCTGGCTCGTGAAGACCGACGGCGGCATCACCTTCCACACCAAGGTCATCGTCATCGCGGCGGGCGGCGGCAGCTTCCAGCCGAAGCGTCCGCCCATTCCCGGTATCGAGGAATATGAAGGCAAGTCGGTCTTCTACGCCGTGAAGAAGATGGAGACCTTCCGTGGAAAGAATGTTCTGATCTCCGGCGGCGGCGACAGCGCGCTCGACTGGACGATCAATCTTCAGCCCATCGCCGCCTCCATGCAGCTCATCCATCGTCGTGACGGCTTCCGCGCAGCGCCCGCTTCCGTGAACGAGATGCATCGTCTCGTGCAGGAAGAGAAGATGAAGTTCCATCTCGGTCAGGTGACGAAGCTGCACGGCGCCAACGGCCAGCTCGAAGGCGTGACGATCAAAGGCAATGACAATGTCGAGTTCGACGTTGCTTGCGACACGCTGCTGCCCTTCTTTGGCCTCACGATGAAGCTCGGCCCGATCGCGAACTGGGGTCTCAACCTGCATGAGAACCTCATCCCGGTCGATACCGAGAAATTCGCGACCAATGCGCCGGGCATCTTCGCTGTCGGCGACATCAACACCTATCCGGGCAAGCTGAAGCTGATCCTGTCGGGGTTCCATGAGGTGGCGCTGATGGCGCAGGCGGCTGCGCGCATCGTCAATCCCGATGCGAAGATCACCTTCCAGTACACGACCTCGTCGACGAGCCTTCAGAAGAAGCTCGGCGTCGCCTGAGGTTTTGGCGGATTGCAAATGATGCGGAGTGCGGCGAGGCATGCCATAATTTCGGCATGACCTATCAAACCGCGCTCCGCCTCAGCTATCTTGCCTTCGCGATCAGCATTGCCTCGCTGGCGATCGTGATGGCGTCCTTCGTCCTCAAGTTCCAGATTCCCTCGCATATTTTTCGCCCACTCATGGGCGTCAGCTATCTCTGGCCGGGTGCCGCTTTCGCCATCGCCTGGTTCAAGAAGAAAGCTGAGCAGGGCTGATTTCGCATGAAGCGGTTCGTCTTCATCTTCCTCCTGCTTGCTCTTGCGACGCCTGCTTTTGCAGGCTCCGCCGCTATCGAGACGAAGCTCTATTTCGGCCTTGGTATCGTGGGCGGCGGCCGCGTCAGCGAGCGGCAATGGACGCGGTTTCTCGCTGAAACGGTGACGCCGCGCTTTCCCGATGGCCTCACCGTGCTCAGCGGTACGGGGCAGTGGCGCGATCCCAAGGGGCAGTCGGCGAAGGTCATTTCCGAACCGGCGCGGATTGTCGTCATCGTTCATCCGGAAACCGCTGCGACCGCCAAGGCGATTGCGGAAATCCGGCAGGCTTATGTGAAAAGCTTCCATCAGCAGTCTGTTTTGCAGACCGACCAGCCGGTGAATATCGTCGAGTGACGCCTTCGCCTCTGGACAGCGGGAGGTGTCCTTGCAAAAACGGGCCATGCTCAAGAACGAGACATATCTGGAAAAGAGCTTTGAGCTCTGGCCCGGTCTTTTGCGCCTTACGGCCACAGGCGAGGGCGCGCATGCGGCGCTCGGCGCGGGGCTCGACGCCGCCCGCGAGGCAGCCGCAACACTCATCGCCGATGCGGAACTCATTGCGAATGCCGGCGGCTCGCTCGATCTTCTGCCGCGCGGTCACGCCGGGCGGCAGGTGCCCGAGGCTATGCGGGCGTTGATGATGGCTCTCCACACGGCAAGGCCATTGGATGTGCCGCCGCTCCTCGTCGCGCTGCCGGGCGCCGTTTGCGATATGGTTTGCGAGGCGATGCGGAATGCGGGCCCTTGCGACATCGTCGTGGTCTCGCTTGGCGATGCGCTCGCCTTCCGTGTTGAGGGTGGGGCGGCTCTGTCTGTCGAAACTTCGCTGCCGCTCGTTACCGGCGAATTTCTGCGCATGTTGGGCGACGGGCAATCGGGCGGGGTGGCGCTGTCTGGTGCGCGGGCACATTTCCCGACCTCCGGCGTTGCCGACCGCGTTGCGCTTCATGCAAAGAGCGCCGCGCTTGCCTCGCTTGCCGCCGCCTATGTGGCTGATGGCATGACGGCGCCGGGAGCGCCGCGCCGCAGGGAACGAATCGCTGATCCTCTCGTCGCACGCGCGGTCGAAGGTCGCGTCCTCACGGGCCATGTCGGATTGCTCGCGCCAGAGACGATCTGGGACGCGCTTTCGGGCGGCATGAAGCGCGCGCGCCTCCTCCGCGAGAAACATCTGCTCCGGGCCGGGGCGCTTGCGCTCAAGGGCAGGGGCCGCACACTCGGCCCCATTGACGGCAACCGCCTCCTGCGTTTCGGCGTTTCCGAGTGGCGCTAAGCCAAACGCGCGCTCATAATCCCTGAAAACATGAATGGGGAGCGCGCGTCATGGGCCTTTACGAGAAGCATATCGTTCCGCACATCATCAATTGCGCCTGCGGGTCGAAGCCGATCCGCTATCAGCGCAAGAAGGTCGTTCCCATGGCGGAGGGGACGGTGCTCGAAATCGGTATCGGCACGGGGCTCAATCTTCCTTATTACGATCCGGCCAAGGTGAAGAAGGTGATCGGCCTCGATCCTTCCGAAGCCTCGTGGAAGCTCGCGGGCGAACGCGCGAAGGATCTGCCGTTTCCGGTCGAGTTCGTCGGCTTGCCGGGCGAGATGATTCCGCTCGATGACAGGAGCGTCGATACGGTGCTTGTGACCTTCAGCCTTTGCACGATCCCCGATCCTGTGAAGGCGCTTGAGGGCATGCGCCGCGTGCTGAAGCCCGGCGGCAAGCTTGTCTTCTGCGAGCATGGCGCGGCGCCTGACGCGGATGTGCTGAAATGGCAGAACCGCATCAATCCCGTCTGGCGCGTGCTCTTCGGCGGCTGCAACCTCAACCGGCGTATTCCTGAACTCGTCGAGCGTGGCGGTTTCAGGATTGCCAATCTCCAGACCATGTATCTTCCCTCGACGCCGCGCATCGCAGGCTTCAACTATTGGGGCGTCGCGGAGGGATAGGTCTTCGTTTCGTCATGACGACATCGAGGAGGTTGCGATGAAGGATTTTCCGCTCTCTAGGGTCTACCAGTTGCTCGAGCCGGGCCCCGTGGTCCTGCTCACCACGGCGCGCAAGGGGCGCGCCAATGTCATGACGATGTCCTGGCACATGATGGTCGAGTTCGAGCCGCCGCTCGTCGCCTGCGTCGTCGGCAGCGCCTACAGCTTCGAGATGCTCCGCGCGACGAAGGAATGCGTGATTGCCATTCCGGCGCGCAAGCTCGCGTCGAAGGTGGTCGAGGTTGGCAACACGTCGGGCCGCGACATCGACAAGTTCGAGAGTTTCGGTCTGACGCCGCTGCCGGCCAAAAATGTCGGCGCACCGCTCATCAAGGAATGCTTCGCCAATCTCGAATGCCGCGTCAGCGATACGCGCGAGGTGAACCGCTACAGCATGTTCATTCTCGAGGTGGTGAAGGCCTGGATTGACCCTGATCAGAAGCGGCCGAAGACCATCCATCATCACGGCTATGGCAATTTTGTCGTCGATGGGGCGGAGATCAGTCTGAAATCGCGCATGCGCTAGGCGAGGGGGCGGTTGACTCCATGGCGGTTGATGATTAGAACATAACAGGAACAAAACAGAGGTTCACCGCCATGTCCGGACAGTCCGCCGGGCTCATTGCCGAATTGCGCACCCGCATCGCCGCCTTCGAGG
>JAJXZC010000776.1 GCA_021780275.1 Pseudomonadota bacterium | reverse complement strand
GATCGAGGCGGGACCCATCCGCTCTATTGCTGTTTCTACCAAATCGAGAAGCGAAATATTTTTCGCTGGAGGGCTGGACACGAAATCGCGAACGGCGCCCGTCGGGCAAATCAGTTCGGTCTGTGAACGCTCGCTGTGGCATGCGGGAAAGGCGATTTGGGAAAGCCGCGGCACTGCACCCAATGCGTCATGGCATGACGGCCAAGATTGCAATCGATGGCGTATTACGCCGCGTGCGCCGATTTTCGCAACAGCGCCGCTGCGATCCTGAGATCGCCGACAAAGCGTTCGTACTCCCGCGCCCTGGCGGCTTCATCGGGCTGCCGCAACAGATAGGGCGGATGCACCGTCACCAGCGCCTTGATCCCGTCATCGAGATCGATCAGGCGGCCACGGTTTTTGTTGATCGGCGTGATTTTCCCGAACACGCTTTGCGAAGCCGTCGTGCCCATCGCCACGACAAGCATTGGCTTGATCGCGGCCAGTTCGCGTTCATACCATGGCCGGCACGCCCTGATCTCCGTCGTCGTCGGCTTCTGGTGCAGGCGGATTTTTCCGCGGGGCACGAACTTGAAATGTTTGACCGCGTTGGTGACGTAGACTCGTCCGCGGTCGATGCCGGCCTCTTCAAGCCCGCGGTCGAGCATCAGCCCGGCCGGTCCCACGAACGGTTTGCCGGCGATGTCTTCCTTGTCGCCGGGCTGCTCGCCGACCAGCATTGCCCGCGCATGCGCCGGGCCTTCGCCGAACACGGTCTGGGTCGCGTCTTTCCAGAGCGGGCAGGCGCGGCAACTGGCGGCCTCTTCGCGCAGGGTTTGAAGGCTGGGTGAGGCTGTTGCCATGGGATTTTTCGCATGTTCTGGAGAATATCAGTTCCGCGGGCGTGGCTGCAATCCAGCACGTTGCGGTAGATCCTCTTGATCTCCTTGTTGGCGCTCGGAAAATGGCCACGTCACGTTGTACATCATCATCAAATATACGTTCTGCGACGGCTCGAATGGGAAATAGATACGAGATTCGGGCAACCAGTCTTCGCCATTGGCCGCCACGCTGCAAGCATGTCCGTAGGGCTGAAATCGCGAAAGCAAGCGATACCAGCTCGCGAGAATGTCCGTGAACGATGCATGCCAATGATGTTCGAGCGTTTGCACCTCGGCACGAATGGAATTTAAGGCAGCCTCCCTTGCGGCCTCGTCCATGCATTCGCAAGCGTAGCCGACAAGTGCATAGTCGAGATCAGACCAGCTTATCGCCGTTAGATGCTGGTTCGAGTCGGCGCGGTTGAAGTCCCATTGAAGCCAGCGCTCGTGAGCGCAGGTCCACAAGGCCGTGCGCCGCTCCGGAGTGGCACTCGCGCGAAACTCCCGCAGGCATTCGGCGACAGACCGGCGACCGGCATCAGGCGCAAGAACAGGGTTAACCTGCTTTGGATACAGCCGTATGGATTTGACATAGCCGTCGATCGCGGGGTCCGGCACTTTCGCCAAAGCCTGCCCGAGCGGCAACTGAATAGCGGGATATCCCACGAAGACTTTCATCCATCCAGCCCAGCGCGAAGTATTGTTCGCCACCTTGAGCAGCAATTCAGTCAAAAGATTTCTATTGGAGTCTGTGAAGCTCTGTGGCCTTCGATCATCGGTCAGTGTGCGGTACATGGCCGCGATTTGAATGTGAGGATTGTCGCTGCCGACGGCAAGACGGAGTCTCTGCTCGACCGTAAGTACTCCTGCTATCTGCATCGCGACGGGGGTCTGGCGTAGTTTCGACGAGCCCTCAATGAGGCGCGCGAAGCTATAACGATAGAGCAATCGTACAGATTGCGTTTGCAGCGTATTGGCAAAAAAGAGCTGGTGACGAAACTGTTCCCACCCCCTGATGATGGCAACCCAATCGCCCTCAGCGTCCGCGCGCGTGAAGGTCTCGACCGCTTCGCCTTCCCAGATCGGCACCTGCGCTCCGGGCCGCGCATTAAAGGCAACGGCGAAGGAGGCTATCAGGCCTTTGAGATAGTCGAGAAGATCGAGGTTCTCGCCGATGTCATCCGAAAGCAAGCCCCATAGCCCGTTGTTGGAGTCGCACATCTGGGCGACAATGAACGCCGCCACAATTCTGTCGTGGCGCTGGTCGTCGGCCTGCCGCAATGTACGTAATTCGCGAATAAGCCATCGGAGCAACGACGCGTAACGAAGCTGGTCGGTCGGCTGAATCTGAGCCTTCGGGATGGCTGAATTGTCCATGAAGCTAAATCGTACAAAGCCAAACTCCTTGTCGAACGCTTCAAACGCCTCCCAGGCTTGATCTGAGTCTTGAAGGGCCTGAAGCGGCTTTTCGAGTTTGCCAATGGCCGCGATTAGTCCTGATGGGGCTATAATTTCTCCGTCGTGCGCGGCGTCATGCACGGCCTTCGCGAGTTGATCGTTGCCGGTAATCATGGTGTTTTCCAAATCAGATGCTCGTGCTGGTCGAGCGCGTCCCAAAGCTCGGCGAAAGCGTCCCTGATGCGCTGGCCGTCATCGACTCTCTGCAAGATATGGTGCTGTCGGCCGAGGCTATTGACTGATGTTCCAAGAGACCAAGCGAGTGCGGCGCTATCGGCAGCAGGAAAAATCAGGAAGCGGTCGTGGAAGCCCCAACCGGCAGAGCCCGTGCGTATGCGAAATTCCAGATGGATGCCGCGAAGATTTGATTTGAGGCTGGTGAGCGTAGCGCGTTCCTCCGCCGCGAATCGGGCGCTCGCGGATAGCGAAGATTTGGGTCGTGCAAAGCGCTCGCGTAACTGCGCACGAAGCCTCCCAAAGGATGGCGGCCTTCGCCGTGTCGTCGGGCCTTCCGTCGGCGGCCTGCTTCCGGCAGTCAATGCCCGAAGCTCGGAGCCGAAAAAGCGGCAATAGAAGAGAGTATTTATAACGTCATCCGCACTAAGGAACGGGTCCCATAGCCAAACGCCTTCCTCGCCGTGCCGGTTAATCAGATCGCGCACGTGGTCCAGTGCCTCGTCGTGGAGTTGCGCGCCCGATACCGGCTTGTATTGAACGAACCGCCGCTCCGCGAGCAATCGGTCCGTTTCTTCACGATACATGCGCCGCTGCGTCCAGTTTCCGGCAGGGTCGCTCTTGGGTTCTCCGGCGCTGATTTTGACAGGCTTCGGCGTGAGCCCGAGCCGAACTGGTTTCCCGTCCGGTAACGTGAATACACGGGGCTCGGGGTTGAGCACCTGCATATTTATCACGACTTGAGTTATGAAGCTCATGTCGCCGGTTGCGGCGAGCAAGACGTGATTTTTATCGTCCCACAAAATGCCGCGATGCAATCCTTGTCCGTCATGCATCGGGAGTAACGTTTCGGGGCCTTCGACGCTCACCGAATTGAAGGCCGGGATCGCTTTGTCGTATTCCATCGCGCAGGAGGCGCGGAGGGAACGGGGCGTGGCTCCCGGATGCCAGGCCGTCGAAAGCGTGAAGTCGGCTGATGCCCTCAGTTCCGCGAATTTCGCGATGAGAACGGTAATGGGAAGCTGTACGATAATGTTGCCGAGCCGGTCGGACAGGCTCGCCAAGCCGATTGGCACAAAGGTGCGGACAGCTTCCGAAAGCTCCTGCAATCTTGGCGGGTCATCGAACAATGGCTGAAGCACTGCCTTCTTCGCATCGGCCCATTCGAGCACGTGCGACCCGTTCCAGAAATTGTTCTTGAGCACGCGATTCAATGGGATCGGGCCGAAGTCCTCGGGCGGCACGAATTGCGTTGGAACGGATACAAGATCGGCAGTTTGCAGCGGGTGTCCGGACGCACACCATTTGTTCGATTGGCAAAGAACATCGAACGCCGGGACAAGCTCTGCAATCGGCTTCACGTAGCGTTGAATTCCGAATTTCCAACCCTTGAGCGATCTCAGTTCGATACGCCGTTCGCGATTAAGATAGTGTGGTTCTTCGGAAGCGTTCAGAAGCCGCTCCTCGGCAACCATGAGCGAGAAAACATTGATTGGCTCTTGCTGGCCCAGAGGAAATGCAAACACCTCGGTCGCTTCGAAATGGCTATAGAAACCGAGCACATTTGGCTGTGTAAGCCGTGTCAGTTCCATTCTGGCGATCTCTGAATCCCAGTTACGCAGGGCCATGCCAAACCTCGCCGACCAGCATCGCTGGCGCATGCGGCAGGCCTTCGCCGAACACGATCTGGGTCGCGTCTTTCCAGAGCGGGCAGGCGCGGCAATGGGCGGCCTCTTCGCGCAGGCTCTGGAGGCTGGATGACGCAGTCGCCATTGGATTTTCCCTTGTTCTAAAGAATATCAGTTCCGCGGACGTGGCTGCAATGCGGGCAGGGTATTCGGGGCTTCCTCGATCCCATTGGGATCGCTCACGAAAAACAAACTTTCTAATCCCAATTGACTCTCTCCCCCATGTTAGCTTTATAATAGAACATACCATGAACAAATGGGCTGACCGCGAGTTCTCCCTGAACTGAACCAACGGGCGGTCCCAACCTTTCTCTAGGAGCGGCGCATGAACGGCGCACGCACGAGCACGCTTGCGAGTTTGCGCGGCAGTATCGAGCGCATCGAGGCGCAGGGCGAGGCGTATTCGCCGCGCCGGGTGGCGCTCGGGCATGCGGACGCGGATGCGACGCTGCAGGGCGGCCTCGCTTTGGGGGCGATGCACGAAGTGTTCGCCGAGAGCGGCCGGCAGGGCACTGCGGCGACCGGGTTTGTCGCCGGGCTCGCGGGCAGGATCGCTGCAACGAAAGGTCCGCATCGGCCGCTGGTGTGGATACGGCAGGATTTCACCGAGATTGAATCGGGCGCGGTGTCGATGAGCGGATTGAGTGAACTCGGTCTCGATCCGCGCCTGCTCGTGACGGTGCGCGCGGCCGATGTGGACAGCGCGTTGCGGACGGCCGCCGACGCGCTGGCCTGCGATGCGGTCGGCGTCGTCGTGCTGGAAGTCTGGGGCGAGGCGCGGCAGCTCGATCTCGTCGCCAGCCGCAAGCTGACGCTGGCGGCGCAGGCCTCGGGCGTCACGGGCCTGTTGCTGCGGATGGCGGCGGAGCCCCAGCCCTCGACCGCCGAGACCCGATGGATCGTGCGCGCGGCGCATTCGCCGCCGGCGGCCATATCTTCGTCGTCTGCGTCGCCTTGCAGCGCGTGGGGCGCGCCGCTGCTCGATGCGCAACTTGTCCGCAACCGTCATGGCCCTGTCGGCCGCTGGATCATGGAATGGAAATGTGATGAGTGCCTTTTCGGAAAACCGGCGGCGTATCCTCAGCCTGTGGCTGCCGCGCCTGCCCATCGACCGCATCAAGCGCAAGATCGGGCAAGAGGCGAAAGCGTTTTCAAGCGAAGTGGTTACCGGTTCGCGTGAAGAAAACGCGTCAAAACAAAACTTCCGCGATGCACCTAATATCGTCGTTGCGAAGCAAAACAACGCGCTGCAGATCTTTGCGCTCGACGACGCGGCCGCGCGTCTCGGTCTCGATGTCGGCCTGCCGCTCGCCAATGCCCGCGCCATCTGCCCCGAGGTGCAGGTGCACGATGCCGATGAAGCCGCCGACGCCAACGCGCTGAACGCCATCGCCGATTGGTGCGACCGCTTCACCCCGCTGGTGGCGCTCGATCCCCCGCACGGCCTGTTTCTCGACATCACCGGCTGCGCGCATCTGTTCGGCGGCGAGGCCGCGATGATGCGGCTGTTGTGCGGCGTCCTGACCGCGCAGGGGTTTGCGGTCAGCGCCGCCATCGCCGGCACCGCCGTGTGCGCGCGGACGCTGACCCGTCATGCCCACGGCCGCATCGTCCGCGCCGGCGAGGAAACCGATGCGGTCCGGCCGCTGCCGGTATCGGCGCTCGGCGCTGACGCGGCCGTGGTCACGGGCCTGCGCCGCGCCGGCCTGAAAACCATCGGCGATGTCGCCGGCCGCGCGCGGCATGAAATCACCGCGAGATTTGGCGCAGGCTTTACGAGCCTGCTGGAACAGGCGCTGGGGCAAAGCGATGCGCCGATCAGCCCGCGAAAACCGCTG
>JAJXZC010000041.1 GCA_021780275.1 Pseudomonadota bacterium | reverse complement strand
TTCAGATCGAGCGCGGCGAATTGGCACCCTATCGCTCATCCGCCGACGCGATCCGCTCGCACTGCGCTTCGTGCGGAAGCCCGTTGACCTTCGTCTTCGATGCCGAGCCGGAAACCGTGTGGGTGACGGTCGGAACGCTGGATAATCCCGACCTCGCCGCGCCGGTCGAGAACTGGTTCGTTCGCGACAAGGCCCAATGGACAAGGCTCGACACAGCGCTGAAGGCCTGGCCGGGTCTGCCCGAGCCCTCATAGCGGCCAGCCGCGACCGGCGATGAGGCCCTTCAAGGACGCATCGTGCGGCGTCGTGATACCCATCGGCATCATGGACTTCTCGCTTGGCTGAGACTTAACCTTTCTCGGCAAACGAAGGCGCATTCTCGCGTACAGGCTCAAGGTCTTCACGCGGCGGCGCGGCCTCGCAGCGGGTCGGCGAACCGCCTGCCGCTGAACCAGGCGCAAGCGGACGGTCACTATGACGGCAAACGAAAGCCTCTATGAGCGGATCGGCGGCGCGCCGGCTCTGCATCGGCTCGTCACCATTTTCTACGATTTGGTCGAAACCGATCCCGCGGCGGAAATCCTGAAGCTTCTGCATCTGCGCGGGCATGGCGTCGCCCATTCGCGCATCGAGCAGTTCAATTTCCTGTCCGGATTCCTCGGCGGCCCGCAGCTTTATATCGAGAAACACGGGCATTCCAACGTTCGCGAAATGCACCGCCATGTTCAGGTCGGCCCCGCCGAGCGGGATGCTTGGCTTTTGTGCATGGCGCGCGCCATCGAGAAGACGAAGATCGACGCCGGCGTCTCGGCTCTGCTGATGAAACATTTCCGCAGCGTCGCAGACGCTCTCGAACGGGAGAATCGCGCCAATGAACAACGGCGCCGCGCGATGTCGTAGCGCGTTTCCTTAGAATCACGCGTCCTGGAAGACCGGGATGAATTTTTTCACCAGCGCGCGCTCGGAGATCACGTCCGCCTTTCGGTAAATTCGCGAACGGCAATTCTTGATCGTGCCCTTGCTGATGTGCAGTCTCTGGGCGATTTGCCCGGTGCTATGGCCCGTCATGATCAGGGCGAGCACTTCACGTTCGCGCTTGGTAAAATTCTGCAAGCTCGCGGCGATGCGGTTGACGTGCTCCGGCACCTCTTTCGAGAACGAACGCGGCTCAAGCACGAACATCCGTCCCGCGGGAGCAAGCGGAAAATATCTGTCGAGATTCTCGAGCTTCAGCACGAAATCCTTGAGCAGGAATGTCTGCACCGTCTCGCTGGCTCGGGCGGCACGAACCGTCGGCTCGATCGTCGCATCGGACGCAATCGCGTCGCTCCAGGATTCGTTGGCGTAAACCTCGACGCCAAAACGATCCTGAATGAGCGTGGGGCGTTTGATGAATCCTTTGACCTCGACATCGTTTTTATACCGCAGCCCGTTGAAGAGCCAACCAAGATGGGCGCGATGATAGCCGTCGAGCGCGGGAAACATCAGCTCCGCGCGGCGAACATCCGCTTGCGAGAAACGGCCCTTCTCGCGCTCGAGAAACAAACCGAGGCAGCAATGCCCGACGGTCGTGAAAAACATGCCCAATTCATCGGAAATTTTCGCGGCCTCGCGAAATATCTTGGCATAGATGATGGATTCGAGGCTTGCGTTTTCGAGGCCAGACAAGGTCAAAACGCCGGGTTTTTCCCATGTCTTCCAGTATTGCGAAAACGGATCGATATTCAGACATTCCTTGTTATAGAACTGCACGATGTCATCGGGGACGTTGTGCGTATACAAAACGTCCGGCGGCGCGACGCGGGAATAACGGATGATCCAACAGGATTCGTGCGGGATCGTCGCGCCGAAAAGATTGACGAGTTCCCGATGGAATCCATCATGACCGATCGACATGGCGACACGACCGCTGAGCTGGAACCATTGCTCGTCGTTCAAGCGAACGAGCGGAAATTCCTTGCCTGCCTCGGGCATTTCGCAATGCCATCTAACCGTAGACGGATCCGATTCAGATAACATCTTCATTGCTCTGTCGCCGAAATGTAGAAACGGCCGACGCTCGGCTCGTCGCTTCCTTGAGAAGGCGTAGCAAATCTCGTTCCAAAATCGACGTGACGAAGCCTTCGGCTTCCCCATCGTTTGAGCGCGAGCGTCACGATTTCGGCAAGGTCTCCGAATCGGGCACGCGCAATGAAATGGGCGAAGTAGGTCGCGGGATAACAAGATCCCTCGCTTGAGCGAAACCGCCGGCCGGATTCGCACCTCGGCCTGCACAGAGCGTGTGTTCGCAAATTTGGGCTCCTCCGGCACGATCAGGCGCTCTTTTTCGGCGCCATTTGGCCACTTATTCTTCTCTAATTACACTCTACTCCTTCCCGCCTGACAGGCAACAGGAGCGAACATCGGTTCGCTCCTCCTCGCACCCCTCACACGCCGCCAGAGGGCGCGCCATTATCCCGCCTTCGACGCGCCGCGCTCCTCGAGGGGATGCGTGCGCAGCCGAAGTGGATCGTAGAACGGCGTCTTCACGACACGCGCCTTCAGCGTCCGGCCGTCGACGTTGAGTTCGAGCTCCGTGCCATAGGCCTTGTAGCGCGGATCGACATGGACCAGGGCGAGCGAGCGCATCAGGCCTTGGCTATAAGTGGTGCTGTTGATGACGCCGACGTCCTTGCCATCCTTGATGAGCTTCGTCCCTGGCTCGACTGCCTTATCGTAATCGATCTCGATTCCCACCTGAGCGACGCGGATCTCTGAACGGCGCCGAGCGAGCGCTTCCTTCCCGCGAAACGCCGGTTTTGCGAGATCCACCGTCCAGTCGACGCCGACTTCCCAGGGCGTCGTGTCGCCTTCGGGCATGTCATAGGGGAAAAACAAGAGACCGGCCTCGACGCGGACGATATCGAGACAGGCCCATGAGACCGCCATCGCGCCATAGGGCTTTCCAGCCTCGAGAATGGAATCCCAGAGGAAGACGGCATCGGCGGCATGGCAAAAGACTTCGTAGCCTCTTTCGCCGGAATAACCGCCACGGGCGATCGACACGTCGCGTCCGAAGAGCGTCGTCGGCTGGTGCTCGAAATAGCGCAGCGTTTCGAGCGCAAACGGCGTGTGCGGCTTCAGAATGTCCAGCGCCTTCGGGCCTTGCAGAGACAGGATATGGGTGTCGTTGTCCTTGTGGACGTGCACGTTCTTGCCTGCCGCCACGACCGGCAGGATATCCTCCAGCGAGCCGCCGCCATGCGATAGCCTATACTTGTCCGGGCCATCGCAATAGACAAGAACGTCATCGATCAACGAGCCGTTCTCGTCGACGATGTTGCTGATGGACGACTGCCCCGGCTTTATCTTGGCGATGTCGGACGTCAGCAGATCGTTGAGAACCGAGAGCGCGTCGGGCCCCGAAACGTCGATCAGCCGGAGCGAGCTGACGTCGAAGAGGCCAGCGCTGTTACGCACCGCCACCGTCTCCACATAGGGATCGGTCGCGTAATATTGCGGAACAGGCATGTCATTCCACGACGATTCGAATTTCGTCCCCAAGGCGCGATGGCGCTCGTTCAGAATGGACTGACGGAGATAAGCCTTCACGTTCATCACTGCGCTTCCTTACGATGATTTACAAAATACGATCCCGCTTCCGGGAAAACGGCGGGCGCATTGCGCCCGCCTCGACCTCACATCTGGAAGAACCAGTTCGCGAGCAGAACGACAGCCAAGCCGCCGGCAAGCGTGAGATAGGGCAATATGCCAGCGCGCTTTTGGGTGGATGGCTTGTCGCCGACCTGCAGGTCCTCGAACGTTTCATGCGGGAACTTGCCGCCGTCCTGGATGTAATGACGGAAGACAAACACGGGGATGATCATCGCCGCGGTGATCAGACCGGCCCAAAGCGCGGACGCGTTCCAAGTCTTGGCACCGGCGCCCATGAACAGGGCATTGACGAAGCCAAAAATCGCGCCGAGACCCAATATCCAATTCGGCGCACGGAACGGACGCGGCACATTGCCCGAGTCAATCCGGTGAATCCAACCCGAGTTGAGATTGAGGAAGTTGAAGATGATGTAACCGACGTTCGACACGGCGAGCACGAAGAAGAAGCTCGTGCTGTCGGCGCAGGCGATCGCGAGAAGGATGAGATTGAAGCAGAGATCCGTCCACATGGCGCGAGTCGGCGCGCCGTGACTGTTGACGAAGCTCAGATAGCGCGGAAGCCAGCCGTCGACGGAGCCCTGGTAGAGCGTCCGCGACGAACCCGCCATCGCCGTCATGATCGAAAGGATGAGCGCCAAGATCATGAGCATCACAAGAATGCTCTCCATGAACTTGCCGCCGCCGACCATATGCGCCATCGCCTGCGCGACACCGGAGCCATCGACGATGGTCGGGTCGAGCATGCCGTTCAAACCAAGAACGCCTTGGAACGTAAACGGCACCAAAATGAAGAGCGCGAGGCACAAGAGTCCGGAATAGAAGATCGCCTTGAACGTATCCTTCGACGGATTGCGGAACTCACTCGTATAACAGACCGCAGTCTCAAAGCCGTAGGTCGACCACGCGGCGATGAACATGCCGCCCAGGACGAGCGTCCAGCCCGCGACATTCCAGCTTCCCGGAGCCGGCGCCGACGCCGCTGCGAGCGGAACCAAGGGGGAGAAATTGCTCCAATCGACCTTGCCGGTCAGAAGCGGGACGATCCCGACAATGACCATGGGAACGATCACGATGAGGCCAATCCACTTTTGGACATTCGCTGTACCCAGAATGCCCTTATGCTGGATCGCGAAGACGATGAGCATCAGCGCCGCGCCGACGAAGAACGCGGTGTTGAAGGAGACGCTCACGGGGCCGATTGTGTGTTGAAAAGCCGTCCAGGTTCTGATCGAAGGCGTCAGCGCCGCAACGGCTGCCGCTGCCTTGTCGGCGCTCGATCCGGCGATGCTCGCGCCATGCGCGGCAAGCCAGTGCGCGACCTCGGGGCTGCTTGCCAGCGGAACCGGCGCGAGCGCGTTGAGGATATAGGCTGCGGCGATCGAGCAGCCGAGCGACAGCACGGGGCTCCAGGCAAACCAATTGCACCAAACCGAGAGCGGCGCGACGAGCTTGACGTAACGCACCCAAGCCGCGGCGCCATAAATCGATGCGCCGCCGGATTTATTCGGGAATAGACCGGCAATCTCTGCATAGGTGAACGACTGGATGAAGCCCATGAAGATGGACAGCCCCCAAATCAGAAAGGACAGCTTCCCGGTCGTTCCGGCGATGCCACCGATCGAAAATAGAACCAGTGCGGGAACGCCGCTCGCAACCCAGAACGCTCCCGTCCAGTCAATCGATCGATGCAATTTGCCTTCAGAGCTTCCGCTCTCGATTGATGCGTCAATTACGCTCGTCATTCCCTACCCCCTCGGCTAACGTCGATATCCGGTTAAGCGATCGCATGATTGCGAGGGACGACCGACGAGTTTGGGGAGTGAATGGCCGTTGCACGCCAATCTCTAGCGGAGACGCCTTTGCCAACTTTTCGGGGTATCTTTCGATATGTCCCGAATTTGTCGCACATGCGCTTCTAACGCACAAAAGCATCACCTGAGCGCGGCGACTCGCGATGCCCGTTCCGCGATCGTCATTCTTCCCTGTTCGTCATTGTCCTAGGTCAAATTTGTAAATATTCCATATAGGCTCGCAATGGTGCCTATTGGCACCAACGGCGCTGCCTGCCACATGCCTCGAATTTCATTTCAAGGTCACGGGCGACGCCGCCGCACAAGCCGCTGACACTGCGCCTTTGTTGAAAACGATGCGCGCAGAGAAGCGCCCCGGATCGCGCGGATCCGGGGCGCTAAGGCAAGCAAATCAATGCGAAGACACGCCCTCAGGCCGGCGCTTCAGCTCGCGGCGACGATCTGCTTCTGCAATTCGTCGGCAATTTCGAGCATATCCCCAACGATGCCAAATTTCGCGACACTGAATATCGATGCCTCGGGGTCTTTGTTGACGGCGACAATCGTTTCGACGTGCTTCATTCCCCATTGGTGCTGAGAT
>JAJXZC010000301.1 GCA_021780275.1 Pseudomonadota bacterium | reverse complement strand
TTATCAGGCGCGCGCGCCTGCCGAAAGCCGCGTCTTGACGAGGTTGGGCCCCGCGGGCACGGTCCCGCCCATGACCGACGCGCCGAAACCAGCCCCGACCTTCATGGATCTCGCCTTTGCGGAGGCGGAAGCTGCGGGCGCTCGGGGCGAGGTGCCCATTGGCGCGGTCATTGTCGACGGATCGGGCGCCGTCATCGCCGCGGCGGGCAACCGCACGCTCGAACTCCGGGACCCGACCGCTCATGCCGAGCTTCTGGCGATCCGCGAGGCTTGCGCGAAATTTGGGTCAGAGCGTCTGACTGGTTGCGATATCCATGTGACGCTGGAGCCTTGCCCCATGTGCGCGACCGCGATTTCATTCGCGCGGTTGAGGCGGGTCTACTTCGCCGCGTCCGACGAGAAGGGCGGCGGCGTCGAGCATGGCCCGCGCATTTTCGCGCAACCCACCTGTCATCACCGGCCCGATGTCTATGGCGGCATCGGCGAGCGGCGCGCCGCCAAAATGCTCCGCAATTTTTTTGCACTGCGGCGAAACTGAAGAGCCGGACTCATTTTCGTAGCGGCTCTTTCGGTCGCAGCGCGATTTGACTCGTGATTTGCGGAGATCAACCCGCTACAGTCCCTCCCATTCGCAATTGGAGCGGGGAGGCCGAGAAGCCGCCTCGCTCAAACCAAACTTCGAGGGAGACGATATGGACTTCGAATATTCAGATAAAACGAAGGAGCTGATGGCTCGCCTGAACCGGTTCATGGACGAGCACATCTATCCGAACGAAAAGACCTATGACGCGCAGATGGCCGCGTTCCGCGCGCAGGGCAACCCTTGGCAGGTGCCGCAGATTCTCGAAGACCTGAAGCCGAAGGCGAAGGCCGAGGGTCTCTGGAACCTGTTCCTGCCCGAGTCCGAACTCGGCGGCGGCCTGACCAACATGGAATATGCGCCGCTCTGCGAGATCATGGGCCGCGTCGGCTGGTCTTCGGAAGTGTTCAACTGCTCCGCGCCCGACACCGGCAACATGGAAGTGCTGGAGCGCTACGGTTCCGAGCGTCACAAGAAGGAATATCTTGTGCCGCTTCTCGCCGGCGAGATGCGTTCGGCTTATCTCATGACCGAGCCGGATGTCGCTTCGTCGGACGCCACCAATGTCTCGACGCGCATCGAGCGTGACGGCAACGAATACGTCATCAACGGCCGCAAATGGTGGTCGTCGGGCGTCGGCGATCCGCGCTGCAAGATTTCGGTCGTGATGGGCAAGACGGATCCGAAGGCCGACACCTATCGTCAGCAGTCGCAGATCCTTGTGCCGCTCGACGCGCCGGGCGTGAAGGTCGTCCGTATGCTGCCGGTGTTCGGCTATGACGACGCGCCGCATGGTCACGCCGAAGTCATTCTCGAAAATGTCCGCGTACCGGCCGAGAACCTGCTTCTCGGGGAAGGCCGTGGTTTCGAGATCAGCCAGGGTCGCCTTGGACCTGGCCGCATCCATCACTGCATGCGCACCATCGGCGTCGCCGAACGCGCCCTGGAACTCATGGTGAAGCGTCTGCTCACGCGCGAAGCCTTCGGCAAGAAGATCGCCGAGCATTCCGTGTGGGAAGAGCGCGTGGCTCGCGCCCGTATCGATATCGAAATGGCGCGCCTGCTCACGCTGAAGGCCGCCTACATGATGGACACGGTGGGCAACAAGGTCGCCCGCGCCGAGATCGCGATGATCAAGGTGGCGGCACCGAATGTCGCGCTCCAGATCATCGACGATGCGATCCAGGCGCATGGCGGCGGCGGTGTGACCACCGATTTCGGCCTCGCCAAGATGTATTCGGGCATGCGCACGCTGCGTCTGGCCGACGGCCCGGACGAAGTCCACGCCCGCACCATCGCCAAGCTCGAGTTCAAGAAATACTCGAACAAGGTACGCGCCGCTGCCGAATAAGGCAGGCATGAAGAAACTGAACGGCCGGTCCAGACAAAGGATCGGCCGTTTTGGTGCCGAGGAAAGTTTTCATGAGCATGAAACTCTACAACGCCCAGTTGTCGCCCTTTTCGGCGCGTGTCCGCCTCGCGATTTACGCGAAGGGACTTGATGTCGAGATCGTCGATGGCTTCAGCACCCCGGAACTCGAAGCCGAGGTTGAGGCGATCAATCCGATGCACAAGGTGCCGACGCTGGTTTTCGACGGCAAGGCGTTGCCGGAGTCGGAAGTGATCTGCGAATTTCTCGAGGATCTGGGGCGCGGGCCTTCGCTCCGGCCCACGGACCCGCTCGAAGCCGCGCAGGTGCGGCTCCTCTCGCGCATAGGCGATCTCTATGTCATGGAGCCGATGAATCACCTCTTCGGTCAGGTGAATCCCAAGGGACGCGATCAGGCGCTTGTCGATCGTGTGATGACGGAACTCCGCCAGGGCATCGGCTGGCTTTCCTTCTATCTCGACGGCTCGCCCTATGCGGTGGGCGGCAAGCTGTCGCTCGCGGACTGCACGCTGGCGCCGATGCTCTTCCTCTATGTCGAGGTCGGGCCGATGTTCGGCATCGCCGACGTCTTCCAGAACGCGCCGACGCTCAGGAGCTACTACGAGGGGCTGAAGCAGAACCCCCATGTCGCCCGCGTACTGCTGGAGCTCGAAGCGGCGTTGCGCAAGGCCATGGGGCGCTGATCGTCTCTTACTGAGCGGCCGCCATTGCAGGCATCAGAGGCAGATCGACATTGACGCTCGTGCCGCGGCCGAGATCGCTTTCTATGCTGATCGTGCCGCCGTGAAGCTCTGCCAGCGAGCGCACGAGCGCGAGGCCGAGCCCGGTTCCCTGCTTGGAGAGATCGGCATCGAGCGAGACCTGCTCGAAGGGCCGCGCAAGGCGGGGCAGATCTTCCTTCGCGATTCCATATCCCGTATCGGTGACGTTGAAGCGGACGCCGCCTTCGATGGTGGCGACGCTGGCCTGAATGCGTCCATCCCTTGGCGTGAACTTGATGGCGTTCGAGAGGAGATTGAGCAAGATCTGCTTCAGTGCGCGCGTGTCGGCCATAAGCGGTATGGCCGCGATATTGGCCGGAATGCAGACATCGAGCGTGAGGCCACCTTCCTCGGCGCGGGGACGGACGAGGCTGACGGTGGAATTCATAACCGTCGCGATGTCGGTGCGCTCGTAATGGAGATCGTATTTTCCGGCTTCGATCTTCGACATGTCGAGAATGTCGCTGATGAGGTCGAGGAGAAGCGCGCCGCTCTCATTGATGAGATGCGCATATTCCAGATAGCGCGCATGGCCAAGCTTGCCGAACATTTCGAGCTTCAGCATTTCCGAAAAGCCGATGATGGCGTTGAGAGGCGTGCGAAGCTCATGGCTCATGTTGGCGAGGAAGCGCGACTTGGTGCGGCTCGCGGCCTCCGCGCGTTCGCGGGCTTCCAGCAGCTCGAATTCCTGCAGCTTGCGCTCGCTCATGTCGCGCGTGGTGCCGATCATCTCGGTGATCCTGCCTGTCCCCGGCTCGCGCACCGGGCGCATCGTTGTTTCCACCCAGACATGGTGGCCGACCTTGTGCCGGAGGCGATATTCGAGACGCATCGTACCGTCGCCGGCGCGGAGTTGTTGATAGTAGCCTGAGACACGGTCCCGATCGTCGGGATGTATGTGCGGCGTTATCTTTTCGAACTGCGCCAGCTCTTCGGGCGTATAGCCCAGAACGCCTTCGACCGACGGCGATATGAAGACGAGCTTCCCGTCCGGGGTGAGATGGTGGATGACATCCGAGGCGCGCTCCGCCAGCAGGCGATATTTGGCCTCACTCTGACGCAGTGCCTCTTCGGCCCTGATTTCCTCCGTCACGTCCTCCACGAGGCCCACCAGCGCGCCGACTTCTCCATGTGCGTCGATTTCGCCATAGGCCTGCGTCTTGATGTGCCGGTAGCTGCCGTCGCCGGCGAGGAAGCGCGTCACCGATGCGATGGGCTCGCTGGTCTCGAAAGCATCGAGAAATTTCGAGAGAAGTTCGTCGCGGTCGTCCGGGTGGACGAGATCCAGAAACCAGTCGCCCCCCATGGGGATATGCGCGAGCGGGCGGTCGAGAATTTTCGCGACGCCTTCCGACCAGGCAGGCGCCATCGCACCTTTCGCCCAGCGCCAGTGACCGAAGCGGGCGAGGCGTTCGGCTTCGTGAAGTTGTTGCGCCAGGCGGCGTGCTTCCGTCACGTCGCGCGACAGGCAGAGGATCGCGCCGACATTCGGATCGGCAAGCAGGTTCTTCGCCCGCGCCTCCACCCAGCGCCAGCTTCCGTCGATATGGGGAAGGCGGAATGTCTCCATCGACACCCAGTCCGGCGAGCGCGTGCAGGCATCGAGACGCTCGCGAACCCGTTCGCGGTCGTCACGATGAACGGCGTCGATGACAGGTACGCCGATCATGGGTTCGGGATCGAAGCCGAGAACTTCGCGCACGGCGGGGCTATGATAACAGATGCGCCCCTCGGCATCGAGAAGGGTCAGGATGTCGCCGGCATTCTCGACAAGGGCGCGGAAGAAATTCTCACCGGCGCAAGGCAAACGGGAGCCGCCGCGCAATGCGGGCGATGTGTCTCCCTCCGGCTGCACATTCTTGCGACGAGCCATCTTCCTACCCCGAAGTCCGGCCTCTAGGGCCATCCGGGCGGCGGCGACACCTCCTGTGTGCCGCACCGGACGGGGAGAAGATTAAAAGGCGAGCTTTAACATATGTTGAAGCGCGGCGGTTTACGCTTCGCTAACCATACGCCTCTGCCGCTAGTCCTTACGCTGAAGAATTTCCCAGGCGTTATCCGCGAGATTGCGGCACGCGTCGCCAAGCGTCATGGCGCGTTCGGAACTCGCATTGCCGTCGAGGCCGCGCTTGTAGACGCCCTGGCTGATGGAGGCGAGGCGGAACATCGAGAAGGCGAGGTAGAAGTTCCAGTCCTCTATGCCGTCGCGGCCCGCATGGCGGCAATATTCGGCGGCAAATTCCTTGTCCGTCGGGATGCCGGGCGTTTTGGTCCTGTCGATCGGGCCCACGCCGCCCGCGACGCCGAGCAGGTCGTACATGCAGTTATAGGCAACGTCGGCCAGCGGGTGGCCGATGGTGCAGAGCTCCCAGTCGAGGACCGCGATCATGTGCGGTTCGGTGGGGTGGAACATGGTGTTGCCGAGGCGGTAGTCGCCATGGGCGATCGTCACCGATTGCTCGTCGGGAATGTGTTCGGGCAGATATTTGATCAGCTCTTCCATCGACGGAATGTCGGTCGTCTGCGCGCCGCGATACTGCTTGATCCAGCGGCCGATCTGGCGCTCGAAATAATTGCCGGGCTTGCCGAAATCGCCGAGGCCGACCTTCTCGTAATCGACCTTGTGGAGCCGCGCGAGATTCTCGGCGAGGTTCGAGTAGATCGCTCGGCGCTCGGCTTCGCTCGATCCGGGCATGGTCGACTCGCGGAAGACGCGGCCTTCGAGATATTCCATGACATAGAAGGAGGTGCCGATGATGCTGTCATCCTCGCACAACGCATACATATGCGGCACGGGCACGTCCGTTTCGGCAAGAGCCTTCATGACGCGATATTCGCGGTCGATCTGATGGGCGCTGGCCAGCAGCACGCCCGGCGGCTTCTTGCGCATCACGTAGCGCTTGAGCCCTCGCGGCCCTTCCTCGGTCAGCAGGAAGGTAGGGTTGGACTGACCGCCCGAAAACTGGCGCACGTCGAGCGTGCCGCTGAAGCCTTCCACCGCCTCGCGGCAATAGGTTTCGAGCCGCTTCACATCGAAACGATGCGCTTCGCGAACTTCGCCGATCTCGCCGTCCTGCTGAGCCGCTTCGGCCATGACCGTCTCTCCCTCCGGAATTTCTTGTTGGGAGAGATTTAGCAGGACGGGACGAGGAAAAACAATGTTGGGGTACTGACCCCGGCGCGATGCCGGGGTGACGCGACGGAATGGGCGTCAGGCGATCTCGTCCGTCGGCGTGAAGCCCTCGCCCATCGTGCCTGCGACGCGCTGGCGCCGCGCATTGTGAACGAGCGAGCCGGGCCCGTCTTCGTCCTCGGACC
>JAJXZC010000206.1 GCA_021780275.1 Pseudomonadota bacterium | reverse complement strand
GGGAAGCTCTTGATGATCTGGTCCTGTTTCTGGAGCAGTTCAGCCGCCTTGGTGACCGAAAGGCCTGGCAGGGTCGTCGGCATGTAAAGCAGCGTGCCTTCGTTGAGCGTCGGCATGAATTCGCTGCCGATCTGGCGCGCTGGCCACACCGTTGCCGCTAGAGCCGCGACCGCCAGCAGGATCGTCAACACCTTGGCGCGCAGAACCGCCCGGATCACGGGGCGATAAATCCAGATCAGGAATTTGTTGATCGGATTCTTGTGCTCCGGAATGATTTTTCCCCGCACGAAAATCACCATCAGCGCCGGAACCAGCGTCACCGACAGGATCGCCGCCGCCGCCATCGAAAAGGTCTTGGTATAGGCAAGCGGGCCGAACAGCCGCCCTTCCTGCGCCTCCAGCGTGAAAATCGGCAGGAAGGAGACGGTGATGACCAGAAGACTGAAGAACAAAGCCGGGCCGACTTCGGTCGCGGCTTCGATCATGATGTCGAGCCTTGGCTTGCCGTGTGGCGCGCGTTCCAGCCGTTTGTGGGCGTTCTCGATCATGACGATTGCCGCGTCCACCATCGCCCCAACGGCGATGGCGATTCCGCCCAGGCTCATGATATTGGCGCCGAGCCCGAGCGCCTTCATCGCGGCGAAAGCCATCAACACGCCGACCGGCAGCATGATGATGGCGACCAGCGCGCTGCGCACATGGAGCAGGAAAATCACGCAGACCAGCGCGACGATGACGCTTTCCTCGAACAAGGTGTGTTTCAGCGTCTCGATCGCGGCGTCGATCAGCTGCGAGCGGTCGTAGACCGGGAGGATCTTCACGCCTTTGGGCAGGCTCGACGACATCTGCGCCAGGGTCGCCTTGACATTGTCGATCACGGTGAGCGCATTGGCGCCGAAGCGCTGGATGGCGATGCCGGTCGCGACTTCGCCCTCGCCATTCAGTTCGGCGATCCCGCGCCGCTCGTCCGGGCCGATCTCGACCCGCGCGACATCCTTGAGCCGCAGCGGCGTGCCGTTGTCGGAGCGCAACACGATGTTTTCGAGGTCGGATACGCCGCGCAGATAGCCCCGCCCGCGCACCATGAACTCGAATTCGGAAAGCTCGACCGTACGCCCGCCGACATCCCGGTTGCTGGCGCGGATGGCGTCCTGCACCTTTTGCAAAGGGATCCCGAGTTCCTGCAAGCGGTGCGGGTCGACGACAACGTTATATTGCTTGACGAAGCCCCCGACGCTGGCGACCTCGGCCACGCCTTCGGCCTTGGAAAGGCCGTAGCGAATGGTCCAGTCCTGCAGCGAACGCAGTTCGGCGAGCGTCATTTCTTTCGCCACGAGCGCATATTGATAGACCCAGCCGACGCCGGTTGCGTCCGGCCCCAGGACCGGCGTCACGCCGGCCGGCAATTGCTTTCCCGCCGCCGAGAGATATTCGAGGACGCGGGAGCGCGCCCAATAGAGGTCGGTCCCGTCCTCGAAAATGATGTAGACGAAGGATACGCCGAAGAAGGAGAAGCCGCGCACCACTTTCGAGCGCGGCACGGTGAGCATGGCGCTGGCCAGCGGATAGGTGACCTGATCCTCGACCACCTGCGGCGCCTGCCCGGGAACTTCGGTATAGATGATGACCTGAACGTCCGAGAGATCGGGCAGGGCGTCGAGCGGCAGAGTGCGCAAGGCCATGACGCCGGCGACGACGACAAAGATCGTCCCGATGAAGATCAGGAAAAGATTGCGCGCCGACCAGGAAATGAGACGCCCGATCATTTCGACGCCTCCGCCGGGCTAAGGCCTTTGAGCGCCGCCTTGAGATTGCTCTCGGCGTCGATGAGGAAATTGGCGGCGGTGACGACCTTGTCGCCCTCGGCGACGCCTTCGCGGATTTCAACCTCGCCCTGACCATGAAGGCCGGTCTTGACCTCGCGCGGCTCGAAGCGCCCGCCGCCCAGATCGAGGAGGACGAGCTTACCTGTCCCGGAATCGATGACCGCGCTTTCGGGAACGGTCAGAACCTTTTTGCCGCCGCCGGTCGCAATATCGGCTTGGACATACATTTCTGGACGAAGAATCAGCTCCGGGTTGTCCAGTTCGACCCGCACCCGCGCGGTGCGCGTTGCGCGGTTGATTTCCGGATAGATCAGGCTGACGCGGCCGGAAAAGGTTTTGGCGTTGACGCCGCGCGCGCGGACCGCGACCTCCTGTCCGGCCTTGACCCTTTCGTAATCCTCCTCCGAAATGTCGATCAGCGCCCAAACATGGCTGAGGTCGGCGATCGTGAACAAGGTCTGGCCGGCATCAGCCTTCATGCCGTCGACCGCCTTGCGCTCCATCACGATCCCGTCGCGCGGCGCCGGCCAGTCGATGGAGAGCGGAACTTTCCTGGTGCGGTCGATCTCGGCCAGCACGCTCGGCGGCGCGTCGAGGTTTTCGAGGCGGGTGCGGGCGCCGGCGAAATTGGGCGTGGCGAGATATTGCGCGGCGGCGGAAGCGATCTCCGGCGAATAGAGCCGCATCAGGATTTCGCCCTTGGTCAGCCGGTCGCCGGTCGTCACATTGGCGACCTTCTCGATGAACGAGACCGTGCGCGGCGCGACCACAACGATTCTGCGCTCGTCGGGCTGGATTGTGCCGGGCGCGTGGATCGTGGAGACCAGGTTTTGGACCCGGACCGGCTCCGAACGCACGCCGGCGCGCTGCACCTTGCCCGGCGACAGTTGGACGACCGGGGAATCCGTATCCTCGCCTTCATAGACAGGCACGTAATCCATGCCCATCGCGTCCTTTTTGGGAACCTTCGAAATGTCGGGCAAACCCATAGCGTTGCGGTAATAAAGGATGCGTCTCTCGGTCGTCTTGCCCGGCTTCGCCTCCGGGGCGGGTTGCGCGCGCGCTCCGATCGGGGGGAGCAGCTTGGCGATGTCCGCCGCGCGCACGGGCAGAAAATCCATGCCCATCGAATCCTTCTGCGGCGAAAGGGAAATCTCCGATCCGCCCATTGGATCGCGCCAGAACAAGGGTTTTTCGTTGGAGGCGGCCGGAGCGGCGGGCAGTTTCTTCAGCAAGGGAAGAACGTCGGATCGGCGGACAGGCAGATAATCCATGCCCATGCCGTCCTTCTTCGGCCCGGAGGACAGGTCGGCGCCGCCCATCGGGGCGCGATAGAACAGAATCGGATCGTCCTGCGTCCGCGCGAGGGCGCCGGCCTGCGCAATTGGAACGGCCAAAGGAAATGTTGGAGCTGCAAGCGTCGCCGCCAAGGCCACGCCTGCCGCGAGCGCGAACGCGCTCCTGAGACGAGCGGAAGAAGTCATGCTGATCGGTCTCCCAGCCGGCAAGCCGGCGTAAGCATAGAGTCGCGCCGCGACCGTCGCCCTTCAGAGCGGACGGAAGCGAAGAATCACGGCTTTACGCGATCGGGGGCCGCAAGACTGCGGAGAGGGAGAAGCTTGGCGGGCCGGCTTCATCGATTGCCGGCAGCACAACCCGCGCATGAGCGCCGGGCTCCACGACAGAGGCCTGAGGAGCCGGAACCGGAGCCATGAGGGCGCAGACGCCCACCATGCAGCAGTCTGGCGTCGCTCCATGATGGTCGCCTGCATTGCCGGCGGCGTGATGGCCCGTTGTCATGGCGACCGCCATTTCCGGGCAACAAGGGGGATGGCTCTTTCCGGCCAAAGCTTCGCCCGTTCCCGCGGCCAGCAGGCCTGCGAGCGCAAGAACGGAGAAAATGAGCCGGAACCAGTTCGCCATCGACCAGGCTTTCACAGAACCACCGAATTTGTAGCTCGATATTGGCGCCAAGCGCAACCGTCCAAATCGAAAGAATGGACCGTCTCGCGGATATGCTTGACAATATAATAAGGATGGGCAGAGCCAATTCCAGTGGAAAGGGCTGAATCAAAGTAAATCCGAAACATCATCGCGCTCTGACCGTGTCGATCGCGCTCAATGCACTGATATGACGTCATTCTTTTCCCCTTTCGCGCCGCCAATCTCGCATCTGGTCGCCTCGGAGACTTTCGCCCTTGCGTCGTCTTTGTTTCCCCGGGGCTCGCCGCGCCCCTCGGTTTCACCGCAAAACGTTCCGCGGCGATCTTCGGCGGAATGTGAGAATGTCGGCGCCAACGCCAGCAAAGGATTGGCATAGAGGATGGAAAAGGCGGCTTCCTCCAGCGAATCACGCCAAATGCGCGCCGATTCGAAGGCGTCGGATGTCTTGGCGATGAAGCCTCGCTCCAGCGTCAACCACGGAGACGATTCTCGAACAGGTCGCCTTTGCGCACGCACGATCGGCGCCAGAAGCTCGACGCTTTTCATTGGCAGGCAGAATTGCTCGGACGACAGATAGCGGCTCGCCCGCATGGGATGCGCCCAGCGCAAAAAATTCGCCATCAGGGGCGTGGAGCAAGTGCTGACCCAAGGACTGACGAAGGTCGAGTAATAGGAATCCAGGGATTTCGACACGGCTTCGACGCGCCCGAAGGACTCGTCCGCCCGCTCGAAGCGCAGGTCCGCCACGTCGCGCGGCTCGAAGCGCACAGAATATTTAGGCTTATGACAATCCTGGTCGCCGGAGGGATTGTCGATCTTCATTTCGTAAAGCCCAGGCGTAAGCGCTTCGATCTCGTCAAGGCTTTCCAGAATGGCCCGGTGCTCGAACCGCGCCACCGAGGCCGAAACGAATATGCCGAGATGGCCGACGTGGGGGTTGATCAGATAGACGATCCGCTGGCCAGCCGCGACGAGGTCGGCGGTGTCCTTGTAGACCGCGGCGATCCAGCCGAGCGCCTGATGCGGCGGCGTGATGTTGTCGCCATGGGAGGCGAAGATCACCAGCGGGTTTTTGATCCGGCGCAAATCGGCGTGGCAGCCCGAGCAAATTCGGTACATTCCGCGTTCGATCTGGTCGCCAATAAAGAGATTTTCGACGATGGCGACAATCTCTTCGCGGCCGAGACTGTGGAACCCGCTCCACCACCGTTCAAAATCGAGGAAGCGCTCCCGTTCCGTGTCGAGATGGGTGAAGAGCTGGGCGTATTTGTCCCAGAGCGCGTTAGCCGGCTTCAGCGTTTCAAAATTCTGGGCGAGCCAAGCGCCATCAAAGCGCCCGTCGCCGAGATCCGCGAGAAAATGAGGGAGCCAGACCCCGCCAAGCAGACCGCCGGCGAGACGCGCGGGATTGACGCCGGATTGGCCCGACCAATAGGACAACGGCGAGCCGTTGAGCACCGCCGGCCCGACAAGGCCATGGCAATCTGCCGAAAGCAATGCAATCGCCCAGCCTGCCTGGCAATTGCCATAGAGGACCGGAGGCTTGCCGGGATGGCGGCGCGCGACCTCTTCGACGAAGCGGCGGAGCGCATGGAGCACGTCGGCGAGCGTCTGGACTTTGCAAGGCTCGGGGAAAAATATGACGAAATAGACCGGGTGGCCTTCTTTTAGCGCCATTCCGACTTCGGAATCGCGTTTGAAGCCGCCAATACCCGGCCCGTGGCCAGCCCGCGGATCGACAATCAGGACCGGCGGCTTGTCTTCATCGACGCAGTCGCGTGCGGAGCAGCCCGCAGCTTCGGTGATCCGCAACAAAGCGTAATTGGCCGGTTGATCAAAGATCCTCGCGTCGAGCAACATTTCCCATTTGAAATCGAGCAACGCCGGCAGGCCAAGACGCTCGTGCTCCAAAAAATTATCCGCGCGCTGGCGCAAGACGTCCCAAAAAAGAAAGCTTCTCTCGACGAAATCCCTGGCATAATCGAAGAAATCGCCGACGCCGCCTTCAGGCAAAGCCAAGGGATCTAGTTTCGACGCCGTCGCGATGGAAGCGGGCGCGACGCCAGAAGCCGGCGAGACAAGAGCGTTTTTGAACGCGACGGTCACGGGACGATTCTCCGCCTCAGTCATGGTCTGTTCCTTTGATCTGGTTTCTGATCAAGTTATGAGCTGCGCCCCAGCCTGTTGGCGTCTCGTCCTGGCGAAGACAGTTTCGGAATAAATGCAGGCGTCTCACGCAAATACTTCCGATAGGCCTCGCCGAATTGTTCGAGCGACGTCCTTTCCTCCC
>JAJXZC010000557.1 GCA_021780275.1 Pseudomonadota bacterium | reverse complement strand
AGCGCGAGGTCGACGACGCGCAGGAGAAGCTGCGCCGCGCCGCCGCCGAAGAGGGGCAGAGCGTGCGGGTGACGGTGGGAGCGTAGATCGGCCGGCTCGCGTCGGTCCGGGCATGCGAAAGCCTTCCCGGAGGTTTACGGCGAGGAATTTCGGTGACGAGATGCCATTGCCGAATTTCAGCATGTCGTCGCGACAGCCGGCCGCTTGCTGGTCGTTGCCTGCCGCCGCGGCGGCGCGGACGAAAACCGAGGCGCAAGGACGACGATCGCGGGCCAATTGAGGAATTGGTATGGCGTCACCGTAACCTCGGTTACCGTAACCTCACACCGTAACCTCAGCATTCCATCAGCCTCGTGACGGTCCAGTGAATTGCCGGGCTTGCAGGAACACGAAGAGCACCCAGGCCGGAACCAGCCGGACTGCCACTGGTGAAACGCGAGCTCGCTCTTCAACGGGCGGATCTGATAGGCGGCCGGCTTGTCGCGCATGTGCCCGTCTGGAGTGATCGGAGAGACGCCGCCGACCGGGGCGAAAACGCGGCGCAGACCGCGTTGACGGGCGCAACCCGGAATTCTAAACACAGGCTAAACCAAGCCATGACCCGCGGCTAATGTCGCCCTTCCGGACTTGATTGAACACGCGGGCCCGGAAACCATCGAACGCCCCGCCGCCAGCAACCGGTCCGCGATGGGGCTTTCCGAAGCAACAGGCACATAGCACATGCGTTCGAACCCTCGCTTCAGTATCGTCATTCCCACGCGCGAGCGCGCCGATACCCTGCGCTTCGCCTTGAAGTCCTGTCTCGATCAGGAGTTCGACGATTATGAAATCGTCGTCTGTGACAATTGCAGCTCGCCGGCGACCAGGGACGTCGTCGATTCCCTTGCATCGCCTCGCATCGTCTATCATCGCTCGCCCACGCCGCTATGCATGCGGGACAACTGGAATCTCGCATATGGCCTCACCAGCGGCCAGTATGTGGGCTATATCGGCGATGATGATGGGCTGATGCCCTATGCGTTAGCCCAACTGGACGCGCTGATCCGGCGTGAAGGCGCAAAGGCGATCACCTGGGATTGCGCTCTCTATTCCTGGCCGAACATCGCGAGAAGCGATCTGGCTAATTATATCGCGCTTTCCGTCACGCGGACGCGCAAGGCGTTCGAGGGGCGTCAGGCGATCCGCGATGTCATAACTGGGTGCATGCCGGCGACGTTGCTGCCCAACATTTATCATGGCCTGGTCGCGCGCGAGGTTCTCGAACGGATACGCGCTCGAACCGGGCACGTCTTCGCCAGTTACGCCCCGGACACCTATACGAGCTTCGCGGTCGCCTATCTCGTCGATCGTTATCTGTCGTTGGCCGCGCCGATGACAGTGAGCGGCTTTTCCGCCTCGAGCAACAATATCGCTTCCAATTTCCTGCGCAGCAAACATCCGAACACGCAGCGCTATAAGAATGAGTGCACCGCTTCGGGCCTAGAGCTCCATCCGTGGGTTCCGGATCTGCCGGCGGGCTGGGTCGCCATCGCCGATTCGTTTCTCGTCGCCAAGGCCGATCTTTTCCCCGACGATTCGTCATTGGCGCTCGACCGCAAATTCCTAGCCGAGATATTTCTCGAGAAACTGCCCATCGACGATCTCGACGAGTTGCCGGATGTACTAGCCGCGATTCGCGGCTCCTTGTCCGACGACGCCGACCTCGTCGCCTGGTTCGATGCGCGCGCAAGGCAGATCGAACCGAAGGTCTATCCCCGCGACACCTTTCGCGCGCAGGAGGAGGGCCTGCATGGACGCTACCTGCATCTCGACACCAGCAAGTATGGCGTCGAGGAAGTCGCCTCCGCGGTCTCCCTGGCCTCGCGAATCCTGCGCTATGGGACCAAACCCATCGTTTGGGACGCGCAGGAGCCCTCCGAGGGCGGTCTCCAGAGATTCCTGAACCGCGCCCGCTTCGCGATCAGGTTGTCGCGCCTCCGGCGCGGCGGCCCGGCCGCTCGGTGACGTCGCGGAGCGAGTCGCCGAACCTGGCGTAGCACCGGTCGGCTCAGTCAAGCCAAACGATCTGGCGGCCGATCAACGCCGACGCCTGAGCGATGATTGCACGCGCCTTCAGCGGGTTGAGTCCGGCGTAGATCACCGACACATCGGCCGGGACATCGTCCGGAGAAACGACGGGCAGCCCCATCAGCATCGTGCCTTGCGCGTGAGGATTCCTGTCGAGGAAGCAGGCGAGGTCGACGTTGTCGCTGAGCAACGTGCGGATGAAACCGCCATAAAAGCCCGCGCCGTAAATCGCGGATCGCTTGCCAGCATGCTCGCGTGCGATCGAACGTACATGATCGGCCGCGCGCAACCACTCGCGCGCCGCGCGTCTCAACGCGGCCGCGTCCTCCGCGGGTGCGACGGCCGTCGCCTTTTGCCCGTCGTGAGAGCATACGGCGATCAACGCGCCGGGAAAGCGGTCGCGATCGATGAGCGCCGCCGAAAATCCGGTGCGTTGCAGCGCCCGCATTAGCGAGGCGCCGGAAAAATGATTGAGGTGATCCACGACGACGAGGTCGCCCGGATTGGCGATGGCGTCGGGCGCCGACAGAAACAAGCGGCCACCAAGAGCGAGCAGCGACGCGATGTCCGACAGCATGCTACAAGGATCGACCGTGTGCTCGATGACGAAATGCGCGGTGATGAGGTCGAACCGCCCGCGCCAAGGTGCCGGCAGTTCGTGTGTCGCCATCGCCTCCGAGGCGATCCACTGGCTCCAGTGAGGGCGGTAGTCGTCGGAAACGTCGAAAACGTGAGGAACGACGTCGGGTCGAGCGGCGCACAATTTGCGCAATGTCGCGGCCTTGCCGCAGCCGTAGTCGAGCACGCGGGCGCCCTGCGGCGGCGCGGCCATTTCGAGCAGGGCTTCCGTCTGGAAGTCTGTGCGAAATACGGTCTGGCCGCCTCGGACCGTGACGAGCTGGTCATGATCTTCGCTAGCGAGCGAGATCTTGTATTGCGAAGCGTAGAAATCCTTGACGTTCGGCAGGTCCGGGGATTGCGCGTGGCCGCAGGCGTCACAGACGAGGACTTCCGTGGGCGCGTCGAGGAGTTGCATCATCGAGGTGAGCGAAGGTGCCGACGCGGCGTAGCAGGGCGCGACGAGCGCGGCTGCGCAGACGCGACAGATGGAAAGGGTCATTTGCGCTTCTCCGCGACCAGTTCTGGCAGGAGATCGGCGAAATTGCTGCCCGCGGCATAGGAGCCGCGCCAGCCGATCTGGACGCCGATCGGGTCGTTGAAATTGAAGAGGCGAAATTGCATGGACCAGCGTGGCCGGTCCGAGAGGTTCTGGCCAGATTGATGCAATGTTAGAAAGTCCATGAGAATGAGGTCGCCGGGCTTTGTGCCGGGGGCCAGGCGTTCGTACGATGCGATCCTCTCCTGCTCGCGATCGAGATGCAGCGCGTAGGCGCCGGTCTTGCCGATGCCCTCGTCGTCCTCATAGACGGGGACGACGCCTTCGCGATGCGAGCCCACGGCTACTTCGACCGGCCCCATTGCGGCCGTAGTGACGATCAAGGGAGACCAAAAGACGATGCCGTCCACGCTGCGCAATTGCGCGGGAAATTCCTGATGCCAAGGCGCGCGATATTTTTCCTCGCCGGGCGAATCGACGCGGATGCCGAAGCCGCCAGCGGCAACGCCGGCGATCGAGCCCTTGCGGATGCGCTCGAACAGTTCGGTGTTCCTGGAATTCGAAACGAGCCGCAGGAACGCAGGGATCTGCTTCACGGCGTCGTAGATCTCGCTGCCCCAGACCCGGTTGGCGCGAGCGACCGCGAGATATCCCGCGCCCATCGCTTCCTCGGGCGTGGCGACCGGCGCGGCGACGCCATGCTTGACGGCGACGAGTTCGACGATCCGTCGAATTCCTTCTCGAATCGGAGCGATGTCTCGCTCCGGATCATAGAATTGCGGAATCAGGGCGAAGCCGTTCTGATCAAAATGCTCGACGCCATAGGTCGCGCTCATGCGGATTCCCTCGCTTCAAAAATTGAGTCATGCATCGTGGTGTGCAAAGAGCATTGATTGCCCTTGCGGCCGGTGTTGTTTCGCGAATTCGCTTCGCGGTCGTCACATATGCCACGACGGGCGAACGCGCGTCGAGCGTCATGAGTCCGCCGCGTTCGGCGGTTTTGACCTTGCAGCGGCGGAAGCCGCTGAAAGGGCGGCAGGACGACCATTCCAAAACGAACATTTGGATTTGTGCGCCGATAGCATTGTCGCGCGCCGCGACAAAGCGCCCGATGGCGCCGGTCCGCGCCTCCGCTCCGGTAGTTCAATCCGCGACGAACAGGCGCGGGCGGACCGAACGTAGGAAGGGCGTCGCCCCTCGCTCGAGTGAACGCCCGAAGTCACGCCGATCGTCCGAGGTCGGAACCATGGACGGCTGCTCGAAGGGGCGTCGTCTGGCGGGTTGCTCTGTCTCAAACGATCACGGCGCGGGGCGTTTCTGTTCGGCCCGCGTCCGCCCGCTTGCGGACGCCTGCGGATCTCCGGAACGGTCTGCCAAAAAACATGGCGCGAACCGCTGAAGGCGACCAACCGGGTTCACATTGACCGGGCGACATGCCGGCCTTCCCTACCGGACGGGTCCCGTCGCTGTAGAGGGGCGATCGATGCGTCGCGCGGATTCGAGTTGGCGGCGAAACGTGTGGGCTCGGGGCGCGCGCCCTTGATTGCGACACGTGAGCCGGCGCCTTCCGCGGGGCCGTCCGGTCGCTGGCGCTGGGTTCCGTTACAAACTAACATTGGAGGCAGATCGCTTGGGCGGCCGCCGGCAAAAACAAGAGAGAAGAAAGATGAAGACTATAAGTCCACAAAATTCGTCACGTGCGCGCGAAACGAAGACGGATTTTAAAAGTATAAGGCTAACGCCGCTCGATGAAAGCGATATTGATGCGATCTGCGTTTGGCAGAACACGCCGAACATCCGCGATTTAACTATGGGGTCCCGCTTCCCGGTTCAAAAAGACGCTGCAAGAGATTGGTTAAAATCAATTCGAGAACAAAATGGAAAATCTAGAATTGTTTTTGCAATTAAAAATAAATCAACTTTGGTCGGAGTTATATCTCTTCATGGCATTGATCATTTCCAGAGGAAAGCATTAATCGGTATTTACGTCGGAAATGCGAGAGAACAAAATGGTGGAGTAGGGTCAATTGCGACAATTATTCTTCTTGATTATGCATTTAACGGGCTCGACCTTCGGAGGGTCAGCCTTGAGGTGCTGTCGATAAATAATAACGCGATCAGGCTATACGAAAAGCTGGGATTCGTTCGGGAGGGCGTAAAGAGGGAGGATTATTTTCTAGATGGAAAGTGTATTGACACCCACGTCTACGGAATATTGCGCGATGAATTCGACAATTCACTTACAGTAGATACAAACAGATTAATTTATAGCATATAGTATATAATACAGATAATGTTATACATTTTGATTGCCGGATATATGAGTCGCGGAGTTACGGTGACATGATGCCAATTGCATAATTATCTCGCCAGCGACCCCGGCTGTGGGATTTGCGCAATTGGTATCATGTCATGTCTGGACGGCTCCCGCTGATCAAGGGGGTTTGCGCTGCGGTGTTTCTGATCGCTGAATTACGCCGACAGGATCCCCATTGCCGAATTTCAGCATGTCGTCGCGACAGCCGGCCGCTTGCTGGTCGTTGCCTGCCGCCGCGGCGGCGCGGACGAAAACCGAGGCGCAAGGCTGACGATCGCGGGCTAATTGGGGAATTGGTATGGCGTCACCGTAACCGATATTCAGGCCGCGCTCGAACGTGTTTCGCGCGGGCGGACCTCGCTCGTCATCGCCCATCGGCTGTCGACCGTCGTCAACGCCGACGACATCATCGTGCTCGATCAGGGCCGGATCGTCGAACGCGGTCGCCACGAAGACCTGCTGGCGCAGGGCGGCTGCTACGCCGGCATGTGGAACCGTCAGCGCGAGGTCGACGACGCGCAGGAGAAGCTGCGCCGCGCCGCCGCCGAAGAGGGGCAGAGCGTGCGGGTG
>JAJXZC010000108.1 GCA_021780275.1 Pseudomonadota bacterium | reverse complement strand
CCATGTTCGACGGGATCGCAAAGCCGATGCCGACGCTGCCGCCCGATTGCGAATAGATGGCGCTGTTGATGCCGATGAGCCTGCCATCCGTCGTCACCAACGCGCCGCCCGAATTGCCCGGATTGATCGCGGCATCCGTCTGAATGAAGAACTGATAATCCGAGACGCCGATATGTGTCCGCGCCAGCGCCGAGACGATGCCAGTCGTCACCGTCTGGCCGACGCCGAACGGATTGCCGAGCGCAAGCACGAGGTCGCCGACCTCCACCGCATCCGAATCCTTGAAGGCGAGGAAGGGAAGATTCTCGCCCTTGGTGTCGATCTTCAGCACGGCGAGATCGGTGCGCTCGTCGGCGAGCACCACTTTCGCCTCATATTCACGCCTGTCGTTGAGCGCGACCTTGAACTGGTCGCCACCCTGAATGACGTGATTATTGGTAACGATGAGGCCGCTCGCATCGACGATCACGCCCGAGCCGAGCGACTGCTGCACACGTTCGCGTGGCACGCCGAAGCTGAAGCGATCGCCGAAAAAGCGCTGAAAGAACGGATCGTTGAAGAGCGGCGACGGCGCCTGCGCCTGCACCACGCGCTTCGAATAGACGTTCACGACCGCGGGCGCGACCCGCTTCACCACCGCCGAATAGGAAAGCGTCACCTCGCCCGCCGAACCGGGCAGCGCACGCGTCTCCGCCTTCACATCATGCGGAAAGAAAACAAGCGTCAGGCTGAGGACCACAGCGCCAAGCGTCATCGCAGTCCAGCCGACGACAGAAGATTGAGTCATCAATTCGATCACCACCTGATGCGCCCCGGCCCCGAAGCGCCGCATCCTTTGACGGATTTTGTTGAGCCAATGTGACGCTGGCAAGGCAGAAATCCTTACGAACCCGTCAGCTACCAGCCAGTCCCTCGGCGGCACTCCCTTGAAAAACAAAAAGGGCGGCCCGAAGGCCGCCCTTGAATGTCGCTTGAAGCGCGATCGGCTTACGCCGTCGCCAGCGCTTCCTCTTCGTCACCCTCGACCAGCACCGGACCCGAATCCTGGCCCTTGGCGCTCTCGTCGCGGTCGACGAATTCGATCACGGCCATCGGCGCGTTGTCGCCGAAGCGGAAGCCCGCCTTCAGCACGCGAATGTAGCCGCCGGGACGCTCCTGGTAGCGCGGCCCGAGAATGTCGAAGAGCTTCGCCGCCCACTTCTTGTCGGGCAGCTGCGCATAGGCCTGACGGCGCGTGTGCAGCGTGTCCGTCTTGCCGAGCGTGACAAGCTTCTCCACGTAGGGGCGCAGCTCCTTCGCCTTCGGCAGCGTCGTGACGATCTGCTCGTGCTTGATCAGCGCGACGGCCATGTTGGCCAGCATCGCCTTGCGGTGGCTCGCCGTCCTGTTGAGCTTGCGGCCGGAATTACCGTGACGCATGACCCCTTCTCCTTACATTCCTTGCGGCGTCTTCTGCGACGCGGCGTTCAAATATCAATACTGGTCTTCGTAGCGCTTCGCGAGTTCTTCGATGTTCTCTGGCGGCCAGTTCGGCACTTCCATGCCGAGATGGAGGCCCATCTGCGCGAGCACTTCCTTGATCTCGTTGAGCGACTTGCGTCCGAAGTTCGGCGTACGGAGCATCTCGGCTTCCGTCTTCTGGATAAGGTCGCCGATATAGACGATGTTGTCGTTCTTGAGGCAGTTGGCCGAACGGACCGAAAGCTCCAGTTCGTCGACCTTCTTGAGCAGCGCCGCGTTGAATTCGAGTTCCGGGCGCGTCTCTTCGATGTGCTTCTGCTCCGGCTCTTCGAAGTTCACGAAAATCTGGAGCTGGTCTTGCAGGATTCGCGCGGCATAGGCAACCGCATCGTCCGGCGTCAGCGCGCCGTTCGTCTCGATCTGCATGGTGAGCTTGTCATAGTCGAGGATCTGCCCTTCGCGGGTGTTCTCGACCTTGTAGGACACACGCTTCACCGGGCTGTAGAGGCTGTCGACCGCGATGAGGCCGATCGGCGCATCTTCCGGACGATTGCGGTCCGACGAGACATAGCCCTTGCCGAGCGCGACCGTGAATTCCATGCGGATGTCGGCGCCCTGGTCCAGCGTGCAGAGCACGAGGTCCGGGTTCAGCACTTCGATGTCGGCACCCGTCGTGATGTCACCGGCGGTGACGACGCCCGGACCCGTCTTCGTCAGCGTCATGCGCTTCGGGCCTTCGGCGTGAAGGCGCAGCGCAAGCTGCTTGATGTTCAGGATGATGTCGGTGACGTCTTCGCGAACGCCCGCAATCGACGAGAACTCATGCAGCACGCCGTCGATCTGCACGGCCGTCACGGCGGCGCCCTGGAGCGACGACATGAGGACGCGGCGCAGCGCGTTGCCGAGCGTCAGGCCGAAGCCGCGCTCAAGCGGCTCTGCGATGACAGTCGCAAAGCGGCCGGCGTCATGGCCCGGAACGATCTCGAGCTTGTTCGGCTTAATGAGCTCTTCCCAGTTCTTCTGGATCAATTTCAAAACCTCGTGCCGTTTACGGGCGCCAAACTGGCGCGCCGGGCGGGAGACATCCGCCACTTGGTCTCTTTAACGTCCGCCCCACCATTCAATCGTGCGAGCCGACGGACCAGAAAAGGTCGGGTATCAAACGCTGGTTACACGCGACGACGCTTGGGCGGGCGGCAGCCATTGTGCGGGATCGGAGTGACGTCGCGGATCGTCGTCACAGTGAAACCGACCGACTGCAGCGCGCGGAGCGCCGACTCACGGCCAGAACCCGGACCCGTCACCTCGACTTCGAGGGTACGCATGCCGTGCTCCATCGCCTTCTTGCCGGCGTCTTCGGCGGCCATCTGCGCGGCGAAGGGGGTCGACTTGCGGCTACCCTTGAAGCCCATCATGCCAGCCGAGGACCAGGAGATCGTGTTGCCCTGCGCGTCGGTGATCGTGATCATCGTGTTGTTGAACGACGAGTTCACGTGCGCCACGCCGGACGAAATGTTCTTCCGTTCCTTGCGCCGAATGCGGGTCTTTTCCTTAGCCATAGCTCTCAAACCTTGCCTGTCGCCCGAGCTCATGCCCCGGCGTAAAAATTACGTGGGGCTCTTACTTCTTCTTGCCGGCAATCGCCTTGGCCGGACCCTTGCGGGTACGGGCATTGGTGTGCGTCCGCTGGCCATGCACCGGCAGGCCCTTGCGGTGACGCAGACCGCGATAGCAGCCGAGATCCATGAGCCGCTTGATGTTCATCGCGACTTCGCGACGCAGGTCGCCTTCGACGAGGTAGTCGCGGTCGATCGCTTCGCGGATCTGGATGACTTCACTGTCGGTCAGCTGGTTCACACGGCGCTCGACCGGGATACCGACTTTCTCGCAGATTTCCTTGGCCTTGGCGTCGCCGATGCCATGGATATAGGTCAGCGCGATGAGCACCCGCTTGTTCGTCGGGATGTTGACACCAGCAATACGAGCCACTTCAATTCTCCTGCTCTCCGTATCGGCGCTTCAGCCCGATACAACCCTCATTCGGTTCGGCGACCCACCTGGTTCACCGCCACATGGGGAATCGCTTAAGACGGCGCCTACGTCAAAACCCGGTTGGAGCCCTCCGAAAATCCGCGGAATTCCGCCAATTTTCGGCTCACACCGGTGTTTGCCATGAAAGTGCCGTCGCGAAGGCCGGGATTATAGGATTTAACCCTTCCCAGTCAACCGCTTAAGCCAATTCCCCTTTTTTCGCTCCAAGTCCGAGAACCGCCTCGATCTGGCGGGTCACGTCGTCAATATCCTTCATGCCGTCCACGCCCTTCAGCGCGCCCTGCTTCTTGTAGTAAGCGACGAGGGGCGCCGTCTGTTCGTGGTAGACCTTGAGCCGCTTCGCCAGCGCCTCGGCATTGTCGTCCGCACGGGGACCGCCTTCCGTCTGGGCGGCGCGGGTCTCGATGCGGCCAAGCAAAATCTTGTCGTCGACTTCGAGCTCGACCACGGCGTCGAGCTTGGTGCCCTTGCCCGCGAGCATCTTGTCGAGGGCCTCGGCCTGAGCGACGTTCCGGGGGAAGCCGTCCAGGATGTAGCCCTTCCGCGCATCCGGCTGGTCGATGCGGTCGCTGATGATGCCGACCACGACATCATCAGGAACGAGATCGCCGCGCGCCATGATGGCTTCGGCCTTCTTGCCGACCTCGGTGCCCGCCTTCACGGCCGCACGAAGCATGTCGCCGGTCGAGAGCTGCACAAGACCGTAGGTTTCCTGCAGGCGTTGAGCCTGCGTGCCTTTGCCGGCGCCGGGCGGCCCGAGAAGAATAAGCTTCATCGACGCGCCCCCCTCAGCTTCGACTTCTTGATGAGTCCTTCATACTGGTGCGCAAGCAGATGGCTCTGGATCTGCGCCACAGTGTCCATGGTGACGCTCACCACGATCAGCAGCGACGTACCGCCGAAATAGAACGGCACCTTGTACTGCGAAATCAAAATTTCCGGCAGCAGACAGATCGCCGTCAGATAGGCCGCGCCGAGAACGGTCAGGCGGGTCAGCACGTAGTCGATATATTCCGCCGTGCGCTGGCCGGGCCGAATGCCGGGGATGAAGCCACCGTACTTCTTCAGGTTATCGGCCGTATCCTTTGGATTGAACACGAGAGCCGTATAGAAGAAGGCAAAGAAGATGATGCCAGCCGCATAGAACGCCATATAGAGAGGCTGTCCGTGACCCAGCAGCGCCGTCACAGTGTTGAGCCACTCGGGCCCCGCGCCTGCGGTGAAGTTCGCGATGGTGACCGGCAGCAGCAGCAGCGACGAGGCAAAGATCGGAGGAATGACGCCCGAAGTATTGAGCTTCAGCGGTAGATGCGAGCTGTCGCCGCCATACATCTTGTTACCGACCTGGCGCTTGGGATACTGCACGATCAGGCGGCGCTGAGCGCGTTCGACAAAGACGATCGCCATGATCACGGCAACGACCATCACCGCAACGAACAGAATGACGCCGGCGGAAAGCGCACCTGTGCGGCCGAGTTCCAGAGTGCCGGCGATCGCATGCGGAAGCTGCGCGACGATGCCCGCGAAGATGATCAGCGAAATGCCGTTGCCGACGCCGCGCGAGGTGATCTGCTCACCAAGCCACATCAGAAACATCGTGCCGCCGACCAGCGTGACAACCGTCGTCGCACGGAAGAACATGCCCGGATCGATGACGACATGCTGTGCGTTCTCGAGGCCGACCGCGATCGCGTAGCCCTGAAAGGCCGCCAGGATCACGGTGCCGTAACGCGTATACTGATTGATCGTCTTGCGGCCCTGCTCGCCCTCCTTCTTCAGCCCTTCGAGATGCTTCGAAACCGAAGTCATCAGCTGAATGATGATGGAGGCCGAGATGTAGGGCATGATCGCGAGCGCGAAGATCGCCATACGGCCGACTGCGCCGCCCGCGAACATGTCGAAAATACCGAGAATGCCCGACTGCTGTTGCTTGAACACATGCGCCAGCGCCGTCGGATCGATGCCGGGCAGCGGGATATAGGTACCAAGACGGTAGACGATGAGCGCGCCCAGGGTAAACCAGATGCGCTTCTTCAACTCGTCCGCCTTCGAGAAGGCGGCGAAGTTCAGATTTGCCGCCAGCTGTTCAGCCGCTGATGCCATCTCGTCCTACTCCGTGCATTGCGCGCTTGGCACAAGCGTGGCCAAAGTCTTCGCGGCCTTATTCAGCGGCCGCCGCCTTCGGTGCGATGACCGTGACCGAGCCGCCGGCCTTCTCGACAGCGGCCTTCGCCGCTTCCGATGCGCCGGCAACTTCAAGAGCGAGCTTCGCCTTGAGTTCGCCGCGCGCCAGGAGACGCACGCCATCCTTCGCACGGCGCAGAATGCCGACGCTCACCAGCGCCGCCACATCGACCTTCGAGCCGGCCGCAAACTTACCGTCGTCGACGGCCTTCTGCAGCTGGTCCAGGTTGATGACGTTGTAGTCGAGGCGGAACAGGTTCTTGAACCCACGCTTCGGCAGACGCATGTGGATCGGCATCTGGCCGCCTTCGTAGCCTTTGATGGCCACGCCGGAACGCGATGTCTGACCCTTGACGCCACGGCCGCCGGTCTTGCCCTTCGTCGAGCCGATACC
>JAJXZC010000047.1 GCA_021780275.1 Pseudomonadota bacterium | reverse complement strand
AGGACGATCAGGCCGACCTGCGCGGCGTGCTGCGCAGCGGCGTGGACGATGCCGGGCTCGATGCCGCGCTGCGCGCCGCCATCGCCCGCAAGCCCAAGGGCCACGACTTCATCATCGACCGCACCAACCGTCCCGCCGTGGGCCGGCACATGAGCGTCACCGGCGGCTGAGGCGGCGTCAGGCCGGGGGCGCCCAGCCCGTCAGCATCGCCAGCCGCAGGTCCAGCGCCACCGTCCCGTCCGCCTCGGTCGGCAGGCGCGCCAGTGCCGCCGGGAACAGCAGGCGGGTCGGGATCAGCCGGGCCCGGTCCGTCAGGACGTTCGTCTCTCCCGCGTCACGCAGGTCGGCGAGCACCCCGGCCGGGTTGCGGTAGCGCAGGCTGATCCGCTCCGCGTCCGCCACCGGCAGCACGAACCCCGCGCGCTGCAGCAGGCCGGCGCAGTCGCGCAGGTCCGGGAAGGGCGCCACCCGCGGCGCCGCCCCGCCGGTCAGCATCGCCTCGGCCTCGGTCAGCGACTCGCGCAGCGTCTGCAGCGTCCCCAGCGCCGGCACGCTCGCCAGCAGCAGCCCGTCCGGGGCCAGTGCCCGGCGCAACTGGATCAGCACGCCCGGCAGGTCGTTGGCCCAGTGCAGCGACAGGCTGGCCACGACGAGATCGAAGGCGCCCGGCGCGAACGGCAGCCATTCCTCGTCGGCCGCGACGCAGGGCGGCCCGTTGAGCGCCGCGAGGGCGGGGGAGAGGTCGCAGGCTACCGTGGCGATTCCCCGCGCCCGCAGCATCGGCGCGACCACGCCGCGCCCGCCGAGATCCAGGGCCCGCGTGAACCGGCGGGTCGTGTCGTCCAGCCGGTCCAGCAGCCGCGCGGCCGCTTCCTGCAGCACCGGGGCGACGCGCGCCACACGCCCCGCGGCCCGGTCGCGGCGGCGCCGGTGGGCCGTCCGGTCGAACAGGATCGGAGCCTGGTCCATGGCGCGTGCATGCGCCTCGGCCGGCCGCCTGCCAAGCGGCCGGAGGACCGGGCGCGATACACGGCCGGTTGGCCGCCTCGGACCGATTACCTATAGTAGTAATATGTACGGAGTCCTCGCGTAATGCGTCTCGGGTCGGCGGGGCGGGCGCTTGCCGGCCTGACCCGGCGGGTCGGCGGCGCGGCGCTCGACGTCCTGCTGCCGCCGGTCTGTCTGACCTGCGACGCGCCGGTGGCCGAGCAGCATCAGTTCTGCGCCGCCTGCCACGCTGCCACGGTCTTCATCGGACCGCCGATGTGCGATGCCTGCGGCACGCCGCTTTCGGTATTGTCACTCTTCCCGATCATCTCGTACGTCGCGCTTGGCGCCCGCGCGCGGTGCTGTAGCGCGCGCCTCTCACTTCTCGGACCCCTCGCGGAATTTCTCTTGGGAGGGCTTTTCGCGCTTGCATATCTCAAGATCGGTTTTACCGCCGCACTGCCGTTCATGCTCCTCTCGCTTTCGATGCTCCTCGCACTCGTCCTCTACGACCTTGCTCATCAGATACTCCCGTTCGCGCTCCTCGGAGCGTTCGTCCTTGCGAGCGCTTGTGCGGGGTTTTTCCTGGCGGACGATACGAGCGCGCTGGGCGTCTCGCTTATGGTCGCCGGCGCTTTCGCGCTCTTTTTGGCGCTCATCAACTTCTTCTCGCGCGGACGGGCGATGGGACTCGCCGACGCGCCATTTGTGTTCGGTCTCGCGCTCCTTACGGGCCCCGCCGCGCCCGCCGGGTTCATTGCATCGTTTTGGATCGGCGCGGTTATAGGGATAGTCGTGTTGGCACGGAGACCGCGAGGTTCTAGAATGGGAGTTGAGGTACCGTTTGCACCCTTCCTCGCCGCCGGTTTCCTCCTCATGTACTTTACTCAATGGAACCCTCTCATCATCGTGGCTTTACGCTAATCGAACTTTTGGTCGTGTTGGCGATTATGATCATCATCACCGCAGTCGTGCTGACCAGCCAAAGCTCTTTCAATAAAACGCTCATCCTTGCGAATACCGCATACGATGTGGCGCTCACGCTCCGCAGCGCCGAGACGTATGGCCTGGGCAATCGCGTGGCCGGGACCGTAGCAAACGCAGGATATGGCCTTGATTTCCAAAAAGCGACGCCGGGTTCCTTTACGCTTTTTGCCGACACCTACCCGCCGCCCTCCTCCACAAGCTGTCACCCGATCGCCGACCCGACCTCTCCGAACGCCCGCCCGGGCGACTGCGTATATGAGGCGAATCAGGGCGAGAAAGTTACCGGCTATACGCTCGGGAACGGTATTACAGTGAGTGATTTCTGCGCCTATACGCCGAACACGCTGTCGTGGTCGTGCGCGAATTCCGGCAACCAAGCGCTCTCGACGCTCGATATTATTTTCTCGCGTCCGAACCCCGATCCGTTCATGAGCGTAAATGGCGCGTATTCAGCGTCATCTCCCGTAACGCAAGCATGCCTCACTCTTTCCTCCCCGCAGGGCGGTTCGCGTTTCGTTTCAGTGGGCGCGTCGGGAGAAATAAACGCGACCGCCCTCTCATGCCCATGATCCGCTCCAAAGGCTACACGCTTATCGAACTCATTGTCGCGATGGGACTCTTTTCGCTTATTATGCTGCTGGCTTCGGGCGCCTACCTCATTCTGATCGGCGCCAATCGGCAAGCGCAGGCAATTTCCACCGGTATCGACAACCTTTCTTTCGCCCTTGAGAGCATGACGCGCAGCATCCGTACCGGAACGAACTATAACTGCGGCGGCCTGGGCGATTGTCCAAATGGCGCGAGCAGTTTTTCTCTCGTGGACGATAACGGAACGCCGGTCACCTACAGTCTCGTCGGATCCGCGGTCCAAAAAATGACGGGCAATACGGCAAGCACGCTTACCGACCCCTCGGTGACTATTTCGTCCTTGACGTTCTATGCGTTTGGTACGCATCCGGCGCCGACCGATTACCAACAAGCGCGCGTTACCATCATCGTTTCGGGCACCGTCTCTTCCGGCCCGGGGAAAACAGAACCGTTTACCATTGAGACCGGCGCGACGATGCGCGGCTCCGACATATGAGTATGAAAACACTCTACGAGTCTGAAACCCATCTCAAACCTTCCGGCGACGCGAAGGGTATGCGGCAGAAAGAGGCTTACGGAGCGCGGCGGGGCGAGAGCGAGCCGCTTTTTCAGCAGAAAAAGACGGCGTACTCCTTTCTGCCGCATACCCTTCGCGGGAGTTTTGAAATAAGCTTCAGGGAGCAAATCCAGCTCCGCGGCTTCACGCTTATCGAAGCCATGATTGCCGTGAGCATCCTTGCGCTTGCGGTTGCGGGGCCTTTGTTCGGCGCGGATCGCGCTATCGTTGCCGCAGAAGGCGCACGCTACCAGCTCACCGCTTCCTATCTCGCACAAGAAGGCGTCGAGTACGTGCGCGCTATGCGCGATGATGAATATCTCCTCGCGTATCAGGCGGGCGGTACAAACACCTCAAGCGCCGCCTGGACCGACTTTCTTACCGGCACGGACAGCGCGGCCATTACCCAATGCCGTTCGATGACCTGCACGCTCGATCCGACGCTTCCGATGGGCACCGGAAGCGGTTTCTCACTCAGCCCTTGTACCGGCAGCGCTTGTACGCCACTCTATCTCGCGAACAACGGCACGACGAACTACTACACCGAGCAGAGCGGCAATGGCGCGGTACTGCAGCCGTTCACGCGCACGATACAAGCGTTCACGGTCTCTTCTACCGAGGAGCGCATCGTCTCGACTGTGACGTGGAGTTTCCACGGTATCCCGTACACGGTTACGGTAATGGACCACCTTACGTCATGGCAATGAAAAACAAAAATAACATCGCGCAAACGCGCCCCTCTGCGTCTCGACGAGGGTTCGCGCTCCTCATGGCTCTCATTTTCATGTCGGTGATGTTGAGTATCGGTCTCACGCTCGGCTCTCTTGCGTACAAGCAACAAGTGCTCGCTTCTTCGGCCATCGAATCCCAGTATGCGTTTTATGCCGCCGACAGCGCGCTTGAATGCGCCTTGTATGCCGATCAGCAGCAGAATCTCTTCGCCTATCCTCCAACCGCGACCACCACAGCGCCCCTCATGTCCTGTGGTACCACTGCGCCGGTCTCTGCGACCGTGCTCTCCTATACTTCAAGCCAGTGGGTCATCGCCACGCGCCTCTCGCTCGATTCGGGAGCGCATTGTGCGGATGTGACGGTCTATAAGCCGGCGCTCGGTGCCGGCACGACATATCTCTTCTCGCAAGGCTACAATGTTTCGTGCGCTACGGTGGCAAGTCCCGGAGGAACGCGCTTCGTGTCCCGCGGCATCAGCGCCCACTACTAGAATCCCCGGACTGCTATAGTGGGCGATATATGGCTGTTCCACGGAAAACGAGGGCGCGTGTGGCGAAACTTCGCTCTGCGATAACGAAATACCGTGCACTTCAGCACGAGCAAGACGTGTCGCTGGTGTCGAGCGATGCGCTCGATTCGCTCAAATACGAGCTCGCACAGCTCGAAGAGCGATACCCCGAGCTCGTAACACCCGACTCGCCGACGCAAGTTGTCGCAGGCGCGCCCGTACCGTTCCTTAAAAAAGTCCGCCACGCGGTCCCGCAGTGGTCTTTCAACGATGCCTTTACGGAAGAAGATGTTCGCGCGTTTGACGCTCGCGTGCGCAAAGCGAGCGGCGCGATCCCTTCCTACGACCTTGAACTCAAGATAGACGGTCTCAAAATCGTCTTTACCTACGAGAAAGGCATACTCATCACCGCAGCGACGCGCGGTGACGGCGTGGTCGGCGAAGACGTGACGCATAACATCCGCACGATTTCCGAAGTACCGAAACGTCTTGCACGCCCCGTTGATCTCGTCGCTGAGGGCGAGGTGTACCTCGCGCGCTCCGGCTTTGCGAATCTGAACGCCGCGCGCCGAGAGCTCGGCGAGCCGCTTTTTGCGAATCCCCGTAACGCCGCCGCCGGTTCCATTCGCCAGCTTGATCCGAACGTCGCGGCAGGACGCCCGCTCGGCGTCTTCGTATACGACCTTGCGGCGACCACGGAAGCATTTCCCGAGACCCAGAGCGATGAGCTCGCCTACCTCGCGGCGCTCGGTTTGCCCGTCAACCGGGAACACGAGCACGCCGACTCGCTCGAAGAGGTTTTTGCGTACTGGCGAAAGTGGAAAGGGAGTCCCTCGCTTCGCTCGGGATCTTTGACGCCGCGCGAGACAGTCGACTATCAGATTGACGGCATCGTGCTCAAGGTCGAGTCAAGAAGGGTACAGGAGTCGCTCGGCTATACCGGTAAAGCGCCGCGCTTCGGCATCGCATACAAATTTCCGCCGGAGCAGGTCGAGACGGTAATCGAAAACATAACGCTCCAGGTCGGGCGCACGGGGAAGCTCACGCCAATCGCGCATGTGCGCAGCGTGGCGGTTGCGGGCACCATCGTTGCCCGCGCGACGCTTCACAACGAGGATTTCATAAAAGAAAAAGATATTCGCGTCGGCGATACCGTCATCTTGCAGAAAGCGGGCGACGTCATCCCCGAGATAGTCTCGGTCGTGAAGGAGTTGCGTCCGCAGGGCGCGAAAGCATGGCATTTCCCGACGCATTCGGCATTGTGCGGAGGCGATGGAAGCATCGAACGCGTGAAAGGGGAGGCGGCGCACCGGTGCAAAGAGGCGGGTTCTTTCGAACAGCAGGCGCGGCGGCTCATCCATTTCGCCGGTAAAAGCGCGCTTGATATCGAGGGCATGGGAAAGAAGACGGTACGACTGCTCATGGAGCACGATCTCATTTCCGATTTCGACGATATATTCGACCTGACTAAAGACGAGCTGCTCGGACTCGAAGGTTTTGAAGAGACGAAAGCGAACAAGCTGATCAAAGCGATAAAAACGTCCGAGAACGTGGCGCTCGACCGGCTGCTTGTCGGTCTCGGGATCCCGCATGTGGGCGAAGAGACCGCGTTCCTTCTCGCGGCTCGTTTTAAGACGCTTGCCGCACTTGCCGCGGCACGCGAGGAAGTGCTCGTGCGCACCGATGGCATCGGTCCCATTATCGGGGGTGCGGTCGCCGCGTGGTGTGCGGATAAAGGCAACCGCGCGCTC
>JAJXZC010000263.1 GCA_021780275.1 Pseudomonadota bacterium | reverse complement strand
CCTTTTCGCTGCTTTTCCCGTTGATGCTGATCGCGGGCATGATTGGCGGAATGCTGTGGGCGATGCTCGTCGCCCTGCTGCGTACGCAGTTCAATGCGAACGAAATCCTGACGAGCTTGATGCTGACCTATATCGCGCAGCTTATCCTCATCTACATGGTGACCGGTCCGTGGCGCGACCCGCAGGGTTTCGGATTTCCGCAGACGGCCATGTTCAGCGCGAATGCGACGAATCCCACGATTATCGAAGGAACGCGGCTTCATCTCGGCATATTCTTCGCGCTTGCCGCTGCAGCGGCAGGGTGGCTTCTGCTGACACGCTCGCTGCTCGGATTTCAGTTGCGCGTTCAGGGCTTCGCGCCGCGTGCCGCGCGCTTCGCCGGTTTCAAGGAAACCAGGCTCGTATGGACCGCGCTCGCGCTGACGGGTGGGCTTGCGGGAATTGCCGGCACGCTCGAAGTCAGCGGTCCGATCGGCCAGCTCACGCCGCAAATCTCTCCCGGCTATGGTTACACGGCGATCATTGTCGCGTTCCTCGGTCGCCTGCATCCCATCGGCGTCGTGTTCGCGGCCTTGCTGCTCGGCCTTTCCTATCTTGGCGGTGAGGCGGCGCAGATCGAGTTGGCCCTTCCCAGCGCCGTCACAGGCATTTTCCAGGGCGTATTGCTCTTCTATCTGCTCGGTTGCGACACGCTCATTCTCTATCGCCTTCGTCTCCGGTCCTCGCGTCCGGCCGCCCTGCGCGCATAAAGGGGACCACGAACTCATGGACTTTCACTACACAAGTTTCCTTCTCAGCGTCGTTGTCGCTTCGACGCCGTTGCTTCTCGCCGCTGCAGGCGAACTCGTCGCAGAACGCGCAGGCGTACTCAATCTTGGTGTTGAAGGCATGATGCTGGTCAGCGCCGTCATTGCGTTCGCCGTTGCCGTGACGACAGGCAGCTCGACGCTGGGCATTCTAGCGGGCGTTTCTGCGGGCGTTCTCACGTCGCTCATCTTCGCGGTTCTGACGCTCTCCTTCCTCTCGAATCAGGTTGCGACGGGGCTTGCACTTACCATCTTCGGTACGGGCCTCAGCGCATTGATAGGCAAGGCCTATGTCGGCATGGTGGTGAAGCGGCTGCCGCAGATTCACATTCCCGGACTTTCGGACATTCCGTTCTTCGGTCCCGTTTTTTTCGGACAGGACGTTCTGGTCTATCTGAGCTTCGCTCTCGTCTGCGCGATCTATTGGTTTCTCTTCAAGACACATGCGGGTCTCGTGCTGCGCGCGGTCGGTGACTCCCATGATGCCGCGCATGCGATCGGCTTTCCCGTCATCAAGATCCGTTATCTCGCGGTGATGTTCGGCGGAGGCATGGCGGGCCTTGCGGGTGCCTATATGGCGATTGCCTACAACACCAGCTGGTCGGAAGGCATGACGGCCGGGCGCGGATGGATCGCGCTGGCGCTCGTGGTCTTCGCGACGTGGCGTCCATTCTGGCTTGTCGTCGGCGCCTATCTCTTCGGCAGCATCATGTACCTGTCGCTCTACATCCAGGGCTTCGGTGTCCACATCCCGTCGCAGTTCATTTCGGCGCTGCCTTACGCATCGACGGTCGTGGTGCTGGTTGCGATTTCGCGCGATCGAAAGCGCATCAGGCTCAACGCCCCCGCAAGTCTCGGAAAGACATTCCACGCGGCGGGATAAGGAAATCGCCCGCAATGGGGCGAGGTTACGAGACCTTGGGGGTCGCTCCAGGGACAGTTTACGGACGGTCTTCGGGCTTTGAATGGGCCAGTAAATGACAAGGAGTCTGCTTCAATGATGAATCGTAGAAATTTCAACAAACTTCTGGGCGCCGGGCTTGTCACCGCCGCGGCTCCGAAGATCGTCACGCCGGCGTTGGCCGAAGACGTTCTCAAGGTCGGCTTCGTCTATTTCGGACCGGTCGGCGATTTCGGCTGGACCTATCAGCATGATGTGGGCCGGATGGATATCGTCAAGAAGTTCGGCGACAAGGTGAAGACGACCTATGTCGAAAACGTACCGGAAAGCGCCGATGCCGAGCGCGTCATCGCCAACCTCGCCGCCAAGGGCCACAAGCTCATCTTCACGACGTCGTTCGGTTACATGGATCCAACGATCAAGGCGGCGAAGCGCTTCCCGAAGACCTATTTCGAGCACTGCGCCGGTTACAAGCTTGCCAGCAATGTCAGCGTCTATGAGGCGCGCTTCTATGAAGGACGCTACGTACAGGGCGTCATCGCCGGCATGATGTCGAAGACCGGTGTCGCGGGCTATATTGCCTCGATCCCGATCCCCGAAGTCATCATGGGCATGAATGCGTTCCTGCTCGGCATGCGTAGCGTGAACCCGGCCGCGAAATTGAAGTTCATCATGGTCAACACCTGGTACGATCCGGGCAAGGAAGGCGATGCGGCCAAGGCGCTTATCGACCAGGGCTGCGATATCGTCACGCAGCATACGGACTCGACTGCGCCGCTTCAGGTCTATGCCCAGCGCGGCATCAAGGGCTTCGGCGAAGCGACGGACATGTTGAAGTTCGCTCCGGGCGCCCAGCTCACCGCCTCGGTCAACAATTGGGGTCCCTACTACGTCAAGCGCGTACAGGACGTGCTCGACGGCACCTGGAAATCAGCCAACACCTGGGGCGGCCTAGCTTCCGGCATGCTGGAAATGGCGCCCTACCACAACATGCCCGACAATGTCATCGCGGCGGCCAAGGCGACCGAAGAAGGCATCAAGAGCGGCAAGATCGTCATCTTCAAGGGCCCGCTCAAGGATCAGAAAGGCATTGCCAAGTCCACTGAGGGCGTCGTGCTTGATGACGGCAGCATCTCGAGCATGGATTGGCTCGTTGAAGGCGTGGTCGGCGATCTGCCGAAGTAATTGAGCTGTCGCCAGACAGCGAGACAGAGGGCCGCCCGCTTTTCTGAAGCGGCGCGGCCCTCCTTGTTTTGGCATCCCGGAATATGTGTGGGAGGCGCTTGATATTCTCGGCGTTGATCGCATCGGCCACGGCAACAGCAACAGCAACGGCTATGTCGGCAACAATTTCACGGCCGTCGTCGACCATCTTTCGCTGTCTGCGGATGAACTTCGCACAATGGCGCGCAACGCATTTCTCGCCGGGTTCATGGATGATCACGAGCGCGCGAGATGTCTGGCCCATTTCGACGGGTTCTGAGCCGCATACGGACGTTTCGTTCACCACCCTTGTAGATTTTGCATGCAGTCGTTCGTGCTGATGCATGGTTTTTGTGCGCGTGGACAAGCTTGCGTTCGATGGCGGCTGCGCCCCTCTCCATGAAAACAATGGCTTGGACCCTGCGAGGCGCATGGCACGGCATTTGCTCTTGTATACAAGATTGGCTCCCATGAGGGGATGGCCGAAGGTGCTGAGGGGTAAGTCACCGTGTCGAACAAGCTCGAAATTTCACGTCGTTCTCTTCTTCTGTCGGGCGCCGTGGGCGCTGCCGGCCTCGCTGTGTCGTCGCTGCCCTTCGGGCGTGCGCTCGCGGCGGGATCGCTGTCCGTCGGCTTCATCTATGTCGGTCCGCGCGACGACTACGGTTACAATCAGGCGCATGCGCAAGGCGCGGCCGCGCTCAAGAAGCTTCCCGGTGTGAAGGTCACCGAGGAAGAGCGCGTTCCCGAGACCGTCGATGTCGAGAAGACCATGGAAAGCATGATCAATCTCGATGGCGCGAAGCTCATCTTCCCGACCTCGTTCGGATATTTCGATCCCTATGTTCTGAAGCTCGCGAAGAAATATCCGGATGTCACGTTCATGCATTGTGGCGGCCTATGGAAAGAGGGCGAGCCGGACAATGCACACAGCTATTTCGGCTATATCGACGAGGCCGAATATCTGTCGGGAATCGTGGCGGGTCACGCGACGAAGTCGAAGAAACTCGGCTTCATCGCGGCAAAGCCCATCCCGCAGGTTCTTCGCAACATCAACGCCTTCACGCTCGGCGCACGTTCGGTCGATCCCTCGATCACCACGCAGGTGATCTTCACGGGCGACTGGTCGATGCCGGTCAAGGAAGCCGAAGCCACAAACAGCATGGCCGATCAGGGCATTGACGTCGTCACCTGCCATGTCGACAGCCCCAAGGTCATCGTCGAAACCGCCGAAAAGCGCGGCATGTTCACGACCGGCTATCACGCCAATCAGGCGGCGCTCGCACCCAAGGGCTATCTCACCGGTGCCGAATGGAACTGGGAAGTGCTCTATCCGTCCTTCGTGGCCGATGTGCTGGCGGGCAAGACCATTCCGCATCTCGTGCGCGGCGGCCTGAAGGAGAAGATCGTCAAGACCTCGCCCTATGGCGCGATGGTTGGCGCCGCTGCGCGCAAGCAGGCTGACGCCGTGAAAGCCCAGTTGGAGGCCGGAACATTCGTCATCTTCAAGGGCCCGATCAAGGACAACAAGGGCAACACCGTGATTGCGGCGAGCGTGTCGCAAGGACAGACCGATATCGCGCTGGAATCGATGAGCTATCTCGTCGAAGGCGTCATCGGTTCGACCTCGTGAGTCCTGCCTGAACCTGTACTTGACGCCGGACGGGACCGAATATGAACAGTGATCTGGTATTGCGTTTTGGAGCCGGAGCGAAAATTTTCGCCGTCTCTCTTTTCGCCATCGTGCTCAGCCTGATTGTCTTCGGCATCTTCGTCGCCTTGTCCGGCGTCAATCCTCTCGATGTCTACGATCTGATGTATATGGGGGCTTTCGGCTCCTGGTTCTCGTGGCAGAACACGCTGCTGCGATCTGCGCCATTACTGTTGACGGCCTTGTGCACCGCGCTTCCAGCGCAGATGGGCATGGTCATCATCGGGGGTGAGGGGGCATTTGTGCTGGGTGGTCTTGCCGCTGCCGCAGCTGGCCTCCTCCTTTCCGACATGAATGCACCTGCGCTGATCGTGCAGGGCGTCATGGTAATCGCGGGGATGTGCGCCGGCGGCGCGATCATCGCAAGCGCGGGCGCGCTCAGGCATTGGCGCGGCGTCAATGAAACGATCTCGAGCCTGCTGCTGTCCTATATCTGCATCGCCGTCCTCAACCAGATGGTCGAGGGGCCGATGCGAGATCCGACGAGCCTCAACAAGCCATCGACGCGCGCGCTTCCGGACTGGGCCATGCTCGGCAACATCCCCGGCATGGACATTCATGTGGGGCTTATCTTCGGCCTGCTCTTCTGCATCGTCGCCTATGTGCTCATGTTTCACACGACTTTCGGATTCGCGGCCCGCATGGTCGGCGGCAATGTCAGGGCGGCGCGCATGGCGGGCCTGCCGGTTGGACGGCTTATCCTCGTCGTGACTTTCCTTGGTGGCGCGGCGGCCGGGCTCGGCGGCATGATAGAAGTTGCAGCCGTTCAGGGACGCGCCAACGCGACCATCGCGTCCGGCTATGGGCTGACGGGCATTCTCGTCGCTTTTCTCGCCCGGCAAAATCCGCTGATCGTCATTCCGGTCGCCATTCTCCTTGGCGGCATCGACGCGAGCGGCGGATTGCTGCAACGCAGACTCGACATGCCCGATGCGAGCGTCGTCGTTCTGCAGGGCATCATCTTCGTCATTCTGCTCGCGAGCGAGAGCGTGCAGGGGCATCTCAATATTCTTGGCTGGCTCCCGCGCATCAAACCGCGAACGAGCGCGGTCGCCGCAGCCAAAGGAGCCGAATGATGGATGAAACCTCTATCGGCTGGTGGGGAGTTCCGCTCGCCATTTTCGCCGGGGCGATCCGCATCTCGACGCCGTTTCTGTTCGTCAGCCTTGGCGAAATGGTGACGGAGAAAAGCGGCCGCATCAATTTGGGTCTGGAAGGCACACTGATCATGGGCGCGATGAGCGGCTATGGCATTGCCTATCTCACGGGTTCGCCCTGGCTCGGTGTGCTGGTTGCGGGGCTGGTCGGCATTGCATTCGGCATGCTTCACGCAGGTATTTGCAGCCTACCCAAGGTCAATGACATCGCGGTTGGCATCGCGCTGATGCTGTTGGGAACAGGCCTTGCCTTCTATCTTGGAAAGCCGCTGGTGCAGCCGCAGGCACCGAACCTGCCGTCGATCAATTTTGGCTGGTGGAGCGATCTGCAACAGGTTCAGTCGGCATTGAAGATCAATGCT
>JAJXZC010000028.1 GCA_021780275.1 Pseudomonadota bacterium | reverse complement strand
GCGCCACGAAGACAAGGACGATGCAGCCGCGGCGCTGATGCTGGCCGCGCCGCGCGACCCTGCCCTGCTCGTCGACGGCGACGCCTGGTGGACGGAGCGCCGGCTCCTGGCGCGCAAACTGCTTGACGCCGGCGATCTCGCCACCGCCTATCGGATTTGCGCCGAACATACGGCGGAATCGACGGAAGCCAAGATCGACGCGGAATTCCACGCCGGCTGGATCGCCTTGCGTTTCCTCAACGACCCGGCACGGGCAGCCAAACATTTCGCGACCGCTGCGGCGCTGGCGCAGACGCCGATCTCGATCGCCCGCATCGCTTATTGGCAGGGCCGCACGGCGGAAGTTTCGCAGGCCGACGACGCCGATCAGCGCGCCAAGGCCTTTTATGAAAAGGCCGCTGCACGCGCCGCGACCTATTACGGCCAATTGGCGGGCGCCCGGCTTGGCCTCCACGGCCTTGCGCCGCGCAGTGTCACAACCCCGGCCGCGCGCGGCGCGGCACGCAACGAAGCGGTCCGGATCGTCGAGCTTTTTTTCGCGCTGGGTGAAAAGGATTTGGCCATGGCGCTCGCGAGTTGCGCGGCGCAGCACCTGACCGAGCCGGCCCAGGTCGCCGCTTTGGCCGATGTCATCACCGCGCAGCGCGACGCCCATGAGGCTCTCGTGATCGGCAAGCTTCTCGCCCAGCGCGGCATCCTGATCGACGCGCTTGCCTTCCCGACCTATGGCATTCCCGCTTATACGCCGGCGGAAAATTCGGCGCCGCCGGCGCTCGTCTACGCCATCGCGCGGCAAGAAAGCGAATTCGATACGCATGCGGTTTCCGGCGCTGGCGCGCGCGGGCTGATGCAGATGATCGTCGCAACGGCAAAACGCACCGCCGATCACATCAAGATGGATTTTGACGCCGGCCGGCTGTTGAGCGATGCGGCTTTCAGCGCCAAGCTCGGCGCCGCCCATCTCGGCCAATTGCTGCTCGAGCAGCGTGGCTCGCCGATCCTCGTTTTCGCCGCCTATAATGCCGGCGGCCGACATGTGAAGGAATGGATCGACGCCCACGGCGATCCGCGGACGCCGGGTGTCGATCCGATCGATTGGGTCGAACGCATCCCCTTCACCGAAACGCGCAATTATGTGCAGCGGGTGATGGAGAATTGGACCATGTATCAGGCAAGCTTCGCCGCGCTGCGCTCGGCCAAGGCCGAGCCAGGAACGTCCGGCGGCATGTCCGCCAAGACGGCGCCGGTCCGCATCGATTCGATGCTCGAAGCGTCAGCCGGTTTATGAGGCGGCGCGGACCGGCGCGGCAAGGTCGCTCAGGACCCGCAAGAGCTCCGCGGGGACAAAGGGCTTGGCGAGAAAAAGCACGCCCGGCGGCAGCGTTCGCGGGCGGCATCCCGAGACCATTACCACTCCGATCTCCGGCCGCTGCGATCGCAGAATCCGCGCCAAATCAACGCCGTCGAGGACGCCCGGCATTTCGATATCGCTGACGACGAGATCGATCGGGGGGCCGCGCCGCAAGAGGCGTAACGCCTCTGCAGCAGACGCCGCCAGACTGACCGTAAAGCCCGTCTCTTCCAGCACATCGGCCATCATCTCGCGGACAAGCCATTCGTCCTCGACAATCAGAACGCGGCAGCGGGACGGATCGAATGTGCTCATGGCGGGGAAATCGCTAAAAATCGAGATAAGTTCCCCCTTTGCCGCAGCATGGTAAAAGAAGCGTTTTCGACCGGTCTCGCCATGACTCACGCCCCCAAGACGCCTGCCGCCACGTTCGTCGATTGGTTCGTCAGCGCCGAAGACGGCCTGCGGCTGCATCTGCGCGATTACGGTAGCCCCCTCGATCCGGGCCTGCCCGTCGTCTGTCTGCCTGGGCTCGCCCGCAATGGCGCCGATTTCGCCCCGCTGGCCGAGGCTTTGGCGGCGGGCGCGGCCGGCCGCAAGCGCCGCGTCGTCGCCCTCGATTACCGCGGCCGCGGCGAATCGGACTTTGACCGGGACTGGCGCCACTACGACCTGAGCGTCGAGGCCGCCGACATTCTCGCGCAATTGGCGGCCGTCGAGATCCACGCGGCTATCTTCGTCGCCGCCTCGCGCGGCGGTTTTCACGCGATGGCGCTCGCCGCAGCGCGGCCGGCGCTGGTGCGTGGCGCGGTGCTCAACGATGTCGGACCCGTCGTTGAACTGCAAGGGTTGACCCGCATCCGCCAATATCTGCGCCACCCCGCGGCGCCGAATTCGCTCCCCGACGCGATCGATTATGTGCGCAAGGCGATGAGCGCGCAGTTTCCGGCGCTCTCCGACGCCGATTTCGAGTTTTATGCGCGCGCCTCGTTTCAAAAGCTCGACGGCACGTTCGGCGCCACCTTCGACCCCAATCTGGTGAAGCCGCTCGACAAGCTGCGCCTCGACGAACCGCTGCCGCAATCCTGGGACTTGTTCGAAGCGCTCGCCGACGTGCCCTTGCTCGTCATCCGCGGCAGCAATTCCGATGTCCTGTCGCAAGAAACGTTCGTCGAAATGGCCCGCCGCCACGGAAATTGCGCGACGCATGTCGTCGAAGGCCAGGGCCATCCGCCTTTGCTGGCGGATGCGGCGACGATCGCCCGGATCGCGGCCTTCGTCGCCGAGGCGGACAAGGGCTGAGGTTTGGAAATCGGGCTCCGCCCGACCCCGCCGCCTTGCCATATGCGCTCGCCTCGGGCATATGGACCGGCACCGCTTTGGAGACGTGGCCGAGAGGCTGAAGGCGGCGGTTTGCTAAACCGTTATAGGGTTGTAAAGCCCTATCGAGGGTTCGAATCCCTCCGTCTCCGCCATTCCGGATTCACTGCCGTGCCGATCTACGCGGGAAGGCGCGCTGGCGCAGCCGATCGAGGAAACCCACTATGAGATCATGGAAGCTTTCGCCAGTTTTCGTTGCATTGGCGCTGAGTTGCGCCGCTCCCGCCTTGGCTGCCGAGGACGCATATAAAAATCAATCATGGCTTGAAGACATTTGCTCAGAGCGGACAGATAGCGCAAAAATGGCGGAACTTGACCGGCAGCGCGCCGACCGCCTTGCGGAACGCTTGAAGCTGACTGACAAGCAGAAAGCGGCTTACAAGGATTTCGAGGACACGCGCGCCAAGATTCGCGCTGATCACAAAGCATCGCTCTGCACCAACAAGCCGGATCTATCTACGCTAGCGAAGCGGCTTGCGTTTACGCAGCGCCTATTTGAAGACCGCGTTGCCGATATGAAGGCGATTACACCAAAGCTGCTCGCGTTCTACGACAGTCTCGATAAAACTCAGCAGGCGGCTTTCGATGGATCCGCCCGAAACCATGATCGAGACCCCGGATCGGATCACCATCATCGGCATCATCACCACGAAGATTGATCTTTTTCAGCGTCAATCAAATTCAGCATCGATCAAAACAGAGAAGCCGCCCTTCGGCGGCTTCTCTTATGCGAGCCTGACGACGCTCGCCTAGGGCGACACCGAGAATTTTGGCGTAACGTTGTGCGAGGCGTAAGCGCTACGCCGTTGGAAAAAGGGCCGAACTCGCGGCCCTTCTAGGTTCCATTCAATACCAACCACCGCAGGCGTAAGGGTGCCAATAGCACCAGCGCCGACGGCCCCAGCCCCAGCCTGGACCATAATAGCCGCCCCACCGTCGATAACCCCAGCCCGGACCATACCCCCAACGTCGGTAACCCCAACGCGGGCCATAACCATAGCCCCATCCCCCACGCCACTGCGCTTTCTGAACCATGCCATGACCGGTGCTGTCTGCTTGTGGCACTGAAATCGGGCCAGGGGCGGGAACAGCAGCCGAGGCTTCGCCTAGAGTCACAGTAGCAAGGGCGATTGCACCGACTAAGGGTGCTACCATTGGCGTGAGCTTAAGCATTATGCGACTTCCTATGCTTGATCCTCTACCCTTTTGCCAACGCCTTTTGTCTGAAAAAAGGTGCGATGCGCTACGAGATTTGGCCTGGCCCCCAGCTTCAAGGCCGGCGCATAGCTCTGCGCAACAGCAGCACGTTTTGCAAGCATAGCCTGCGCAAACTCGCGCTGCAGCGCCAGAAGCGGAGCGGCGTCGGCACCTTCGCAAAGCAAGCGCCTTGTCCTGACTCAGTGTTCTTCGCCCGACGGGCGCGTGGCAATCACGTTGGCGAGATTGCGTCGCGCATGTCTTCGTGCGTCGGAACGAAACGACCGGTTATGAAATGCAACGGCGCAGCCGTTTGATTTCAATCAAGGCCCGGCGCCAAAAATCCGAGCCAGATGCAACCTGACGGGGCGGGTCGCAAGCAGGCTCTTTTTGCAAATCTGCCCCGTTTATGTGGGCGTTGCCCTGGCCCCGACGAGAGGAAGTTGGCTGGGGCTGCTCATTGGTCATCTAGTTAGGCGGTTAGCCATGACATATGCTTCCGAGATCCTGGAACGTCCTGATACTCTGGTCGATGAGGCCGATACTTTGATCGATGAGAATACCGCAAGCGAGTTGATGGCGCGGTTTGAAAAGCTGCGGTGGATGGGCATGGTGGAAGAGGCAGAGAGCTTGGCACGTTTGCGCCGTAGCGTTCACGTGGCGGACATCGTCCTCTCGACGCCTTGCGAGACCGATTAGATAACCGCCCGATTCCCCGCCCTATTCTTGATTTTCGTAAGCCCCTGCGGGAACATTTGAGCGGCGCTCAAGAAAAAGGCGGCCGCGGCCGCCTGTGAGGTCCTGAGCCGCGCGCGACTTATTCAATTCCTGTGGCTTGTTGGCGGTGCGCGACCCATGCGGCATCTTGCGCGGTCATCGGCTCCGTGACCGGACGCGAAGGTACCCATCCAAACTGCGACGCCCTCACTTGATCCGCATGGGCGACCATCGCGGCATCTTGCGCCGTCATCGGCTCGGTCACCGGACGCGGAGGGATCCATCCAAACTGCGAAGCCCTCACTTGCTGCGTGTGTGCGACCATCGCAGCATCTTGTGCCGTCATGGGCTCAGTCAGGGCGAATGCGCCGGTCCCGCTCAGAAGAAGCACGCCGGCGGCAAGTGAGCAAAGCTTGAGATTGCGCATTGTGCCTCCGTATTCTCTTGGATCGTCCCGGTCACTCCGCAAGGCCATCAGAAAATTCGCGGTATCTCGCTCGCTGGAGCCGGGCCCATCGCGAACGCGCCAAATCCCGAAAGGTTCTTCTTCGACAAAATTCAAAACGGCGGCGTGCGAACATCTCCGGGAAACGTGCCGCCCGCAACGTGAGCTTGAATGGCGTCAAGCAAAACAGGACGTCAACAGGCAGGCGACGACGACGCTCAGGATGGCGCTTCGCCGGAAACCAGACGCTGACGCAGCGCTACCTCGTGCGCAGAATTCCGCCTCGGTCAGGATCGTTTCGCAAGGATCCGACTTGCCGGAGCGATGCACGAGTTCGGCCGTTCCCGTCGCCGCCAACATCGCCATCTGCGGCGGAGACGCAACCGATCGATTTTCGGTTTGCATGAAAAAAGGCCCGTTCAAAGGGCCTTTTTCTTTTGCCGGGGTCGGTGGCGATGCCGCTATCTCATAAAGCGCAAAGAGCGCCACTCATTCGCTCGCCGTGCGCGCCGGGGGCATCAGTTGATGTTCGGCGACGACGCGTTGGTGGGAATCGCTCATGCTTTTGATTCGATATTGAAGATCGCTGCCTGACGGCGGCAATTGCGCGAGTATGCTGAAAACGCCCGGTGGATTGCGCAACTGTCCTCCACGTGGATCAAACGTCACCATATCGCCGACCTTATAGCGATGGTCATAGGGCTCGTGTCTAAGAGAGTTGATCATAATGAGTTCCTTCTGATCCCATTCGCGAAGACGAGCGCCAAACAGCGTTCAAGTAAAACGATCGACAGTTCGCAGGACGTAAGTAGGTCACGAGTCAGCGCCTCTCATCTTCGAGAGCGCGTTTTCTTCCCGCGGGATCATATTGTCCACGCCGGTCCAATTGGTGGGGCGCCACTTTTTCTTCCGTCCCGATGATAATGACGCCGCCGCAGGCTTTTATCGCCGCTTCTGTACCTTTGGTCTTGGGGAAATAATATTCGGCCTTGGTGTGATCCCATCGCTTGTAGGAATGAACGCTGACCATTGCGCCTCCTCGATCCGCCCACCGGCTGAACCGTTGCTCTGATCTGCATCCGCAGCA
>JAJXZC010000349.1 GCA_021780275.1 Pseudomonadota bacterium | reverse complement strand
CGATCCTTTCGACCAGCCGGCTGTCGAGGAAGGCAAGATCCTCGCGCGTAAATATCTCGTGGAACTGGGCTGACCCATGAGCATCATTCGCCGTCTCAGCGAAGGTACGATCAACCGCATCGCCGCTGGCGAAGTGGTGGAGCGGCCTGCGAGCGCGGTGAAGGAAATCGTGGAGAACGCGCTGGACGCCGGAGCCTCGCAGATCGACATCATCATCGGTGGCGGCGGGCGCGACCTGATCCGCGTGACGGACGATGGCATCGGCATGAGCGCGGAAGACCTCGCCATTGCCGTCGAGCGCCACGCGACATCCAAACTCACGCTTGGCAGCGATGGGCGCGAGGACCTGCATGACGTGGCGACGCTCGGCTTTCGCGGCGAGGCGCTGCCGTCGATCGGCGCGGTAGCGCGGCTGTCGATCGTCTCGCGGCCAGCGGACGGCGACACCGCGCATCGTATCACGGTCGAAGGCGGCAAGGTCTCGCCGGTCGAACCTGCTGCGGGACCGGCGGGGACGCGCATCGAAATCCGCGATCTCTTCTATGCGACGCCTGCGCGGTTGAAGTTCCTCAAAGGTGAACGCTCCGAAACTCTGGCGGTTGCCGATGTCGTCAAGCGGCTCGCCATGGCGCATCCGGAAGTCGGTTTCTCGCTGACGAGCGAGACGCGCAACATGCTGAGGCTTCAGCCGGAGTTTCCCGACGATGCCGGACGGTTGAAGCGTCTCGGTGCGATCATGGGGCGCGACTTTTCGGAGAACGCGCTGGCAATCGATGCGACGCGTGAGAATATCCGCCTGACGGGCTTTGCCGGATTGCCAACCTATAATCGCGGCAATGCGCAGATGCAGTTTCTCTTCGTCAATGGTCGTCCGGTGCGCGACAAGCTCATCGTCGGCGCGGTGCGTGGGGCTTATGCCGATTTCCTCGCGCGCGACCGGCATCCCGCCGTGGCACTCTTTGTCGAGATCGAACCGCGCGACGTGGATGTGAACGTGCACCCGGCGAAGGCGGAGGTCAGATTCCGCGATGCAGGCCTCGTGCGTGGGCTGATCGTCGGGGCATTGAAACATGCGCTCCATGAGGCGGGTCATCGCGCCTCGACGACGGTCGCCGAAGCCGCCCTTGGCGCGCTGCGATCCACGTCTTCCGCGGGAATGCGCGCGCAAATGAATTTCCCGGCGCCCGGCGCAGCATCGGGCTTTTCATCGCCTGCTGCCGCTTCAAGCTGGCAAGGGGCCTTTGCCGATCTCGGCGCGCATTCCGCGCGTGTCGAGCCGCAGGCAGATGAGCCCTCGCCGGAAGCGGAAGAGGGCATGACGCCACCCCTGGGTGTGGCGCGCGGGCAGCTCCATGAAACCTATGTGATCGCCCAGACGACGGACGGCATCGTCATCGTCGATCAGCATGCGGCGCATGAACGGCTCGTCTATGAGCGCATGAAGAAGGCGATTGCCGCGCGCGGCGTCGCCCGCCAGATATTGCTGATCCCCGAAGTCGTGGAACTCGATGAAGCGGAAGCAGAGCGGCTGGTGGCGCGGGCTGACGAACTCGCCGAACTCGGCTTCGTGCTCGAAGCCTTTGGTGACGGGGCCGTGGTGGTGCGCGAAGTGCCTGCGATCTTCGGCAAGCTCGATGTGCCTGGTCTCGTGCAGGATCTGGCGGACGATCTCTCCGAACTCGACGAGGCGCTGTCGTTGAAAGAGCGGCTCGAACATGTCTGCGGCACGATCGCCTGTCACGGCTCGGTCAGGGCAGGGCGCAGGCTGACGGGCGAAGAGATGAATGCGCTCCTGCGCGAGATGGAAGCCACGCCGCATTCCGGCCAGTGCAATCATGGCCGCCCGACCTATGTCGAGCTGAAACTCAGCGATATCGAGCGGCTTTTCGGGCGGAAGTAACTCAGCTCACGCGCAAGCGAGCAATCTCATTCAGGAATGCCGTCAGATCGTCGGTCGCATGATGCACATGGGGTGCTTCGCCGCCTTCGTGCGAGAGCCGTTGGTAGCGCTCGGGGCCAGCGTCGCCTTGCGGGCGGACCCAGACGGTCGTCATGCCAAGCTCATGGGGCACGGTGAGATTGCGCGGGATGTCCTCGAACATGGCGGCGCGTTCCGGCGCGATGCCGCTGGCGGCGATGAAACGTTCATAAGCGTCGCGCTCGGGCTTGGGCGTGTAGCCTGTCGTGACGATATCGTAGATGCCGTCGAAGACATCGGCGATACCGAGTTGCCTTACGACATTCTCGGCATGTTTGACGGAACCGTTGGTGAAGATGATCTTGGCTCCTGGCAGTTGCCGGATGGCCTCGCCGAGCAGCGCATCGGGCGTCACGACGCTGACGTCGATGTCATGCACATGTTCAAGGAAGGCTTCCGGCGCCATCTTGTGGACCGCCATGAGGCCCGCGAGCGTCGTGCCGTGCTCGACGTAGAAATCCTTCTGAACGCGCCTGGCTTCCACCGCATCGACGTTGAGATAGGCGGCGATGAATTCCGTCATGCGCACGTCGATCTGGCCGAAGAGATCGCAGGCCGGTGGATAGAGCGTATTGTCCAGGTCGAAGACCCAGTGCTCGATATGGCCAAAGCCCGTTTTGGATGTGTTTTCTGCGCTCATGACGGGGAGAACGTGCCTTTTGCCGCCAGTTTTGGCAAGTCTGGTGGTCAAAAATGAACCCGCTGAGGCCGAGTCTTTAACGCCGATTTAATGTTCCAGAACGAGACTTGGGGCCGACCGGAGAGCCTCATGCGACTGAATATTTTTAAGAAGCTTTTTTCCTCGAAGCCGCTGCCTGACGAGCTGCGCTATGAGGACGCGCGTGCGGTACTGGAAAGCCACAATCTGAACGCCAAGCGCGAACTGGCAGGCCGCACCGATGCGCCGCCAGAGACGCTCTATTATCTCGCGGGCGATGAGAACGCAGAGGTTCGCTCGCTCGTCGCGGGCAATCCCTCGACGCCCATTCAGGCCAATGAAAATCTGGTCAACGACAGTAATGCAGAAGTGCGCGCCGAGCTTGCACGCAAGATAGGCCGCATCGTGCCCGATCTTGAGAGCAATGAACTGCGCGCCATGAGCAACCGCGTGATCGCCATGCTTGAAAAGCTGGCGGGCGACGAAGTTGTGCGCGTGCGCCAGATCGTGGCGGAAGAGATCAAGTCTTGCCCGAATATACCCAAGCGCCTGGCGGTGAAGCTGGCGCGCGACGCGGAACTCATTGTCTGTGCGCCGGTACTCGAATATTCGCCATTGCTTTCGGACACCGATCTGACGGAGATCATCGCGACAAGCCGGGTGCATGGCGCGCTCGAAGCGATCGCGCGCCGCCGCTCGCTCGACGGTTCGCTGGCGGATGCCATCGTCGCGACGCTTGAAATTCCCGCCATCGCGCAACTGCTGGCCAACCCGAGCGCCGAAATTCGCGAAAACACACTGGACCGGATCATCGCCGACGCAGCCTCCATCGAAGCCTGGCATCTGCCGCTCGTCACGCGCCCGGCGCTGTCGCTCCGCGCGGTGCGGCGCATTGCCGTCTTCGTGTCGCGCTCGCTTATCGACGAGCTCGCTTTGAGGCAGAATATAGACGAGGAAACCGAACAATACCTCAAGGCCCGCGCGCAGGAGCGGATCGAGGAAGATGTCCAGAAGGCGCGCTCGACGCCGGGCGACGCCGTCGTCGGTATCTATCGCGCTTTCAAGACCGGCAAGCTCGGCGACGACATCATCGCCAAGGCGGCGACGTTGCAGCAGAAAGAAGCGGTGACGCTGGCGCTGGCGCTGAAGACGGAGACAAACGAAAAACTCGTCGCGCAGATCATCGACGCGAAAAGTGGTAAGGGGATTACCGCTCTTTGCTGGCGCGCAGGGCTCGCCATGCGCACGGCGCTGGCGATCCAGATCTTCGTTGCGAGCATTCCGCCGAACGAACGCATTCTGCCACGCGGCGGGATCGACTATCCGATGGAAGAGAGCGAGATGCTCTGGCATCTCAATTATTTCGGCGTGCAGGTCTGAGCCGGATCATTCAAATGACATGTTGTAGAGCTGCTTGCCGTCGGTTGGTACGCGCATGAAGGCGCGTTCGTCATAGCCGCGCGTGGCGCAGGCGTCGCGGCCGTGAATTTCAAATCGCGTGGTCTTGGTGCAGAAGGGCTCCTTGCCATGCCAGTAGAGCCGCTTGCCGCCGCGCCAGACCGGTCCGCCCTTTTCGTCGGTCGCTTCGGCATAGACGTAATAGGCTGTTTTGGGATCGAGCTTGTCCTTGATCGCCTTGGTGCAGGCCTTGGCCGGCACCCTGACCCATCCGCTCGAGATTTCGTCGTCATCCTTGTCCGAGCCGACGCCGATGGCGGCCCAGACGAGATAGGGCGTCTTGTTGCAGAGGTTGAGCCCGGACCTGGCCTGTTCCTTCATGGCACCCTTGATCAATTCTTCGATCAGGTTGTCGTCGATGCTGCCGGTGACGGCAATATTGGCCGTGCGCTGAAAGGCTTCGACGGCGCGGCGCGTATTCTTGGCGGCATAGCCGTCGATCTTTGGCAGCCTCAGGCCATTGTCTTTGAGCAGCCGCTGGGCGCCTGCGATCTGCGCCATCTTGAGCGAATAGTCGCGCGGCTCGCGGAAGGTCGTCGTCCATTCACTGGTGGATTTGACGGCGACGCGGATGAAGTCATGCGCATTGTAGCCGCGCATGGCGCAGTTTTCGCGGCCGGTGATTTCGAACTTGTCGGGCAGGGTGCAGAAGCGCGCGTTGCCGGAGAAATATTTGGTCGGTCCCTGATGCGCAGCGATCGAGCGCGCAAAGACGTAGTAGTCGCCCTTGGTGAGCGTGCCTGAAATGACCGACTGGCAGTCGCCCGGCAGGATGCGCGTCCAGCCTCTCGATTGCCATTTGCTGCCACCGGCGAGCGTGGTCGCATCCTTGGAGGCGGGAGGAGTCGGCGCTTCGACCGGCGCCTCATCGAGGTGGACGCCGATCGCGCCTTCGAGCACATAGCTCGTCGCGTTGCAGAAGCGGTAGTCGGCGCGCGCCGGGCCTGTTCCCGCCAGAAAGGCCGCCGTCGCGAAAAGCGGCAGCATCCATAGAGCAAGAATGCGGCTGTCGCGCCTCACCGACCCGCCTTCACGAGGTCTTGGCTTTCTCGATCAGCGTGCCGACGCCATGTTCGGTGAAGAGTTCGAGAAGCACGGCGTGACGCACGCGGCCATCGAGAATGACGACGGCGCCGACGCCGCCTTCGACCGCTTCGAGGCAGGTCTCGACCTTGGGGATCATACCGCCGGAAATCGTGCCGTCCTTCATCATGGCGGTGGCTTCATCGACCGTGAGCTTTTCGACGAGTTCGCCATCCTTGTTGAGGACGCCGCGCACGTCGGTGAGGAGCAGGAGACGCGTCGCCCCCATCGCCGCGGCGATGGCGCCGGCTGCGGTATCGGCATTGATGTTGTAGGTATGGCCGTCCTTCGAGATGCCGACGGGGGCGATGACCGGAATGATGTCCGACGCGATGATCGTCTTCAGGATTTCCGGGTTTACGGTTTCCGGTTCGCCGACGAAACCGAGATCGAGAATTTTTTCGATGTTGGATTCCGGGTCGTGGATCTTGTGCTCGACCTTGCGCGCGACGATGAGGTTGCCGTCCTTGCCGCTGAGGCCGATAGCAAGACCGCCTGCCTGATTGAGCTGGGCGACGATCTGCTTGTTGATGGAACCTGCGAGCACCATCTCGACGATTTCGACGGTCGCCTTGTCGGTGATGCGCAAGCCGCCCGAGAATTCGCTCTTGATGCCAAGGCGGTTGAGCATGGCGCCGATCTGCGGCCCGCCGCCGTGGACGACGATGGGATTGAGACCCGATTGCTTGAGCAGCACGATGTCACGGGCAAATTCTGCGCCGAGCTGCTCGTCGCCCATGGCATGGCCGCCGTATTTGACGACGATGGTGCGCTTGTCATAGCGCTGCATATAGGGAAGGGCTTCGGACAGAACGCGGGCGCGATCGATGTCTTTCGCATCATCTTCTGGATTGTGTGACGTCTGGTCGGACATGAAGCACGCTCTCCCTCGATCCGGAAAATCCTCGGCTGGCGAGGCGGCCCGGCTTTGCTACTTATTCGCTCTTGGTTTTATAGCGGAAGGCTTCCGGGTCTGCCAGCAAGGCGATTTCGGCCCGCAATTCCGGTATGC
>JAJXZC010000334.1 GCA_021780275.1 Pseudomonadota bacterium | reverse complement strand
GTTCAGTAGACGGACGGCAAGAATTGAATATGTCAAGCGCCGCTCCGGCAGATGGAGCGGCGCTTTTTTCATGTCGAACTTATCCCCGTCCTTCATCGCTCTTGCAGACTGTTGGCGATCAACAGCGCATGGCGCGACAGAGCAAGGACGAGATCATGGCGACCATATTGAATGCAGCGACCGCCAACGGGAGTTCCGTGGCGGTGGACTGGACCGGCGGCACGGGCACTTTCTGGGCCTGGGGCAGTTTCGGCGGCGCGACCGTGGCGCTCGAGGCGAGCCCTGATGGGACGAACTGGTTTTCCGTCGGGCAGTCGGTGAGCTTCACGCAGAATGGCGTCGGCGGCTTCGCTCTCGGCCCTTGCAAACTCCGGGCGTCCGTATCCGGCGCGTCGGGGACGACCTCCATCTCGGCCATTCTGTGAGGCAATTCTGTCGCCGCTCCGCTCACCTCGGTATGATGCGGACGAAGGGCATTGAACGGAGCGGCGCCGGTATGAGCGGGAACGGTCCGAAATCGTGGATTGAGGCACGGGCGGGCGCGGCGTGGCATTTCGTTGCGACGCGACGCGCGGAACAGCGCTTTGCCATTCGCGTGATGGTGGCGAGCTTTCTCTCGTTCATGCTCGCGAGAACGCTGGGCCTGCCGCAAGGTTATTGGGTGATGCTGACCGCCGTCATCGTCATGCAGAGCAATATCGGCAGTTCGCTCAAGGCGGCGAGCGACCGGCTCACCGGAACGGTGGTCGGCGCCCTTGGCGGGTTCCTCGCAACGCTGGTGGCGGCGAACAGTCTCGTTGCGGAGGGCCTTGTCATCGCGCTTGTGCTGGGGCCGCTCGCTTTCCTTTCGGCGGCCAATCCGAGGTTCAAGATCGCGCCGATCACGGCGATCATCGTGGTCTTGAGCCGGACGGGCCATGAGCCCGCCTTCTGGCTCGCGGTGGAGCGGGTCGGCGAAATTGTGCTCGGCGGGTTCATTGGCGTGGCGGTTGCTCTCTTCGTGCTTCCGGCACGCGCTCATTCCGACCTTGCGGAGCGCGTGGGGTCGGTGTTGAGCCTGCTCGGGGAGGTATGGAAGCTCGAAGTCGCAAGCCTCGATCCGCAAGCGGATGCGGCGGCGCTCAAGTCGAAGCTTCAGGACGTCAACGACCGGCTGCGGGCCACGGTTACGGGCGCCGAAACGGCTGGCGACGACATGAAGCGCGAGAGATCGGCACGCATTGCGGAATATGGCGATACGGACGCATTGCTGCGCTCGCTGCGCCGCTTCCGGCACGATTTCATTCTGGTTGGACGCGCGACCGTGACGCCATGGCCGGAGCCCGTGCGTCTGCGTCTGGCAAAATCGCTTGCCGCGGTGACCTCGGCGCTCGAAGCGCAGTTGCATGCTGCGGCAACAGCGGCACACAACCGGACTTCGCCGCCTTCGGCCGATGCTTTCATCGCGGCGATCGACGCCTTCGGCGCCGAGCTCGATCGGTTGCGCGCCGATCAGTTGATGACGGAGCTTCCGCCGGAGACGGTCGGCGGGCTATTCACGCTGGGATTTGCCTTTGAGGAAATGCGGCGCGAATTGCCGGAACTCGGCAACCGCCTCGCGGAGTTCGCGCGGCCCGCCGCGACGGACTAGTCGTTGGCCAGTATCACGTTGCGGACGATGGGATAGATCTGCGCCGCCCAACGCGAGCCTGAAAAGACGCCGTAATGGCCGACGCCAGCTTGCAGGTGATGGCGCTTCTTGTAGGGCCTGATGCTGGTGCAGAGATCCTGCGCGGCAAGCGTCTGGCCGACGGAGCAGATGTCGTCCTTCTCGCCCTCGACCGTGAGGAGCGCGGTGCGGCGGATCGCTGCGGGATCGACCCGTTCTCCATGCCAGGTGAGAAGTCCCTGCGGAAGCAGATGCTTCTGGAAGACGAGGTTGACCGTTTCCAGGTAGAACTCGGCGGTGAGGTCGAGCACGGCGAAATATTCGTCGTAGAAGGTCTTGGTCGACTCGGCGCGCTCGATATTGCCGGTGGCTATGTGGCCGAGCAGATCGACATGCGTGTCGACATGGCGTTTGGGATTCATGCTCATGAAGGCGGTGAGCTGTACGAAGCCCGGATAGACGCGCCGTCCCGCGCCCGCAAAGCCAGCAGGCACCCGCGAGATGAGATTTTTCTCGAACCATTCGATCGAATGCGTGGTGGCAAGCTCATTGACGGTCGTCGGGTTGACCCGCGTGTCGATGGGTCCTGCCATCAGCGTCATGCTCGCGGGCTGTGCCGGATTGTCGGTCGCCGCCATGACCGCGACGGCGGCGAAGGCGTGGGCGCAGGGCTGGCAGACCGAGACGAGATGGGCGCCGGGCCCCATCTCTTCGAGAAAGCGGATCACGTGATCCACGTATTCGTCGAAGCCGAAGCGCCCGGCATCGAGGCTCACGTCGCGGGCATTGTGCCAGTCGGTGATGTAGACATCGTGATCGGGCAGGAGCACCGCGACGGTGTTGCGGAGCAGGGTTGCGAAATGGCCCGAAAGGGGGGCCACGACGAGCACCCGGGGTTGCTCCGAGCTCACATGTTCTTTTCTGAAGCGGAGAAGGGTGCCGAAGGGGGTCGAGAAGGCCGCTTCTTCATGGACGGGCACGTCTTCGCCATCGGCATGCACCGTGTCTATGCCGAAAGGGGGGCGGCCATGCGTGAGGCCGGCGCGGGAGAAAAGCTCAAGCGAGGCGGCCCAGTGTTTCACGGCCGCGGAATCGAACTGGCTCACCAGAGGTCCGTTTAGAAACGAAACAGTGGCATCCGCCACGGCCCGCCAAGGCTTCATCAAGTCTGCTTGCGCCTGATAGGCGTAATACATCATGGCAGCGCCCAGCCCCCTGAACGTCTCGGTCACTGGTCATAAAGTTTGACCTTACCCCTAGAAGGCTAGTGCAACTTATGCTGCACTGCGAGATAATTATTGCAGGCGCGTAACAGCGCGGCGTGGAGAAAGGGGACGGCCATGGCCAAGGCTACTCTGACCATCAGTAGCAAGAACTACTCCTCCTGGTCGCTGCGGGGCTGGCTGCTCTGCAAGATGGCCGGGCTCGATTTCGAGGAGGAACAGCTGTCGGCCAGCGACCCCTCGACACGGGCGGAGCTTCTGCTGCTCTCGCCATCATTTCTCGTCCCCTGCCTCACACATCACGGTATCAAGGTCTGGGATACGCTGGCCATTGCCGAGTATCTCCACGAGATCAAGCCGGAGGCGGGGCTCCTGCCTGCCAATCAGGAAGCCCGCGCCCATTGCCGGTCCATTTCAGGCGAAATGCATTCGGGCTTTGCCAACATGCGCTCCGCGCTGCCCATGAACCTCAAGGCGCGCTATCCGGATTTCAAGATCTGGGCGGGGGCACAGGCCGATATCGACCGGATCATCGAGATCTGGGAGGATTCGCTCGACCGCTACAAGGGCCCCTTCCTGTTCGGCAAGAAGCCGACCATGGCGGATGCGATGTATGCGCCGGTCTGCACACGCTTCATTACCTATGACGTCGAACTCGACCAGCCCGCGGCAGCCTATTGCAAGCGTATTGCCGCCCTGCCTCACATGGTCGAATGGACCAAGGGCGCGAAGGCAGAGCCCGAGGAACTGGAAGAGCTCGACGCCGAGTTCTGATGAAACCTGTTCCCTGTGTCAGGGCGCATGGATCATCTGGCGCGTCATGCCACCGGCATGTTCAGCGCTTGCCCGCGAAGGGATGGGTGCTCGACAACCCGCCATCGACGGCGAAGGCCTGACCGTTCACATAGGAGGCTTCGTCGCTGGCGAGGAAGAGCGCCATGTTGGCGATTTCCTCCGGCACGCCATTGCGCCTCAGCGGATTGAGCTGGCCGATCTTGCCCTCCGTGCCGCGCGCACGGGCATTGTCGAAGATCGGCTTCGTCATGCCGGTTTCGATGAGGCCGGGGCAGACGGCATTGACGCGCACGCCTGAGCCGTAAAGTTCGTTCGCCGAGGTCTGGACGAGGCTGATGACGCCCGCCTTGCTGGCGCTATAGGGCAGGCCGCCCGCATTGGCGCGAAGCCCGGCGACCGAGGCCGTGCAGACGATCGAGCCGAAGCCCTGCTTCGCCATGATGGGCGAGGCATGTTTGATGGCGAGGAAAGGGCCGATCAGATTGACGCGCAGGATTTCAAGCCAGTATTCGACGGTCTGTTCGCCGAGCGGCACGAGGCCGCCGCTGATGCCCGCATTGGCATAGACGACATCGAGGCCGCCATGCTTCTCGACGCTGAGATTGATGAAGGTCTTGACCGATTCCTCGTCGCCCACATCGGCGGCGACCGAGAGAACCGTGCCGCCATTGGCGCGGATCATCGCTGCCGTCTCGTCCACCGCATCCTCAACCCGGTCGACCGCGACGACGCTCGCGCCTTCCAGCGCGAAGAGCACGGCGCTCGCCCGTCCGATGCCGCTGCCCGCGCCGGTCACGACGGCGCGCTTTCCTGAAAGTCTTCCTTTGCCTGTCTGGGCCATTACCGTCTCCTGAAGCTTGAGTTTCGATGCGGGGACTTTAGGAAATTCCACCCTGCGGCGATAGGGAGGATAGTATTGCGGGCGATTGCTCTAGACTGAAGCGAGACATTCGAGGGGGAGTTCCGATGACACGACCGGCATCCGTATCGGACTGGCGTCTGCTCGCGCAAAAGCGCCTGCCGCGCATGATGTTCGACTATATCGATGGCGGCGCCTATGCGGAGGCGACGCTCCGCCGCAATGTCGCGGCGATGGAAGAGATCGCGCTGCGCCAGCGCGTGCTGACCGATGTGTCGAAGCTCAAGCTCTCGACCGAACTCTTCGGGCAGAAACTCGCCATGCCCGTCATTCTCGGCCCGGTCGGCATGGCCGGCCTTTACGCACATCGCGGCGAGACGCAGGCGGCGCGCGCCGCCGAGGCTGCGGGCCTTCCCTTCTGCCTTTCGACGGTGAGCATCTGTTCGCTGGAAGAAGTGCGCAAGGCGGTGTCGAAGCCTTTCTGGTTCCAGCTCTACATGATCCGCGATCGCGGCTTCATGGTGGAGCTTCTCGATCGCGCGAAAGAGGTGGGCTCGCCGGTGCTCGTCTTCACCGTCGATCTGCCGGTAACGGGCGCGCGTTATCGCGATGTACGCTCGGGACTGTCGGGCGAACTCACGCTGGCCGACAAGCTCAGGCGCGGCTTCAACGTGCTCTCGCATCCGCGCTGGATGCGCGAGGTGTTCCTTGGCGGGCGGCCGCATACATTCGGCAACATCGCCCATGCCATGCCCAATGCGAAGGGAACCAATGATTTCGCCCAGTGGATCGGCAAGAACTTCGATCCGACCGTCACATGGCGCGATTTCGAATGGGTGCGCGAGCGCTGGAGCGGTCCCATCGTCATCAAGGGCATTCTCGATGCGGAGGATGCGCGGATGGCGGCGGAAGTCGGCGCGGACGGTATCGTCGTTTCCAATCATGGCGGCCGGCAGCTCGACGGCGTGCCCGCATCGGTCGATGCCCTGCCGCCCATCGTCGAAGCGGTGGGATCTCGCCTCGACATCGTGATGGATGGCGGCGTGCGCTCCGGTCTCGATGTGCTGAAGGCGCTGGCGCTGGGCGCGAAGAGCGTGGCCATCGGGCGCGCCTGGGCCTATTCATTGGCGGGCGGTGGCGAGGCGGGCGTGAGTGCCATGCTGAAGACGCTCAAGGCGGAACTCGAAGTCGCGATGGCTCTGACCGGCTGCACGGATGTCGAGACGGCGGGGCGCTCGCTTCTGGTCGAGCATTCCTGAGCGGCACATACAAAAAAGCCCGGCGCAATGGCCGGGCTTTTCTTTGCTGCGGAGCGAGCGTCCTTACATCGGCCAAGTATAAGAAGCGTAGGCGACCGCTTCCTGGAAGATGTTGATATAGCGCGTCACGTTCTGGCCGATGAGGTCCATCTTGGCCAGCGTGGCAATGCGCTCCTGTGCGCGATGGAGTTCCGAGGCGGGAACGATTTGGCGGATGATGCCGCAGGTGTCGGCAAGCGACAGGAGGCAGACGTCGCGCGGATCGGGCAGTTCGTCGCGCAGCAGGATTTCCAACAAGCGAATCTTCACCTCGCGGATTTCCTTGCCGTCCACCACCGGGTAGCGCCGCGCCTTGAGGAACCACAGGATGCGGCCCTCCTCCTTGGCGAGGATCTTCTTTTCACAGAGGCGCTCCAGCGCCATC
>JAJXZC010000635.1 GCA_021780275.1 Pseudomonadota bacterium | reverse complement strand
CGATGTTTGTGGCGATTCGACACCGACCACGTTCTCACATCCTGACGGGAGCAGCCGCCTTCGTCGTCTCCTGGCCGAGACCCCAATCACCCCATCTGATCGGATTTGGACTGCACCCTTTCTTTGGACCGCCCGAGGGTAGAGTTTTCGGGTCTTATGCTCGGCCCCCCCGGCGAAGCCAATGAGATTCTCACTTCGTTTTCGGGACAAAGCATTCAATAATAACAGGACGGACGATGAAGCCCTCAGGCAGCGTTGCTGCCTGTTGCTCCAACAGCGTCTGAACATCGGCGATCGGCTCTTTTGGTGTCTGGTTGCGGCGCCCGTCTTCAGAATCCCATTTGTCTGTATCAAACCAGCCAACCAAATAAATCCCGACCTGTGCGCGCAATGGGATCATGTACCTTTGGAACAATTGTCCTTCGAGCGCCGTAGACAACTCACCGTTCCAGCAACCCTTGGTCTCGACGACGGCGGCGAGGGGCTCGAATGGCTCGCCGTCCGAGCGGCGACGAGCGGCGTTGACGAGGATGTCGGTGCGTTGCCCGACGGGCGCTCCCGGCGCGCGGCTGACCTCGACCTCGCGGTTGGCGAAGATACCGGAGGTTCCCAATTCAGTTCGCAGGAAGCGCGTGATCACGTCGGACAAAGCATTCTCGTCAATCGGCCTGTAAATGTCTTTCCCTTTCTGCCGGTCCCATAAATCGCGGACCGGCGTCTGCGCGCCGTGAAGCGACACATTGAATTTTTCCAACGTCGCGATCAGGACTTCGCAGAGATCCACTGGCGATGTCACAAGCTTCAGGCCCGGTTTGTCGGCGAGCGCCATCACCTCGTTCGGGCTGAGCGGCGACCAGGTGGCGATGCGCATCGCGCGCTCGGCTGATGCCAGATCGTAGGCCAAGTGGCTGAACTCTGGGTGGCTGGCGATGAGGTCGCTCAACGCCGCGACGGCCGCCTCCGTGCCGCGCCCGGTGAGGTAGCGCGAAATGCCGTCGCGGAGATACCCGACGGAGTCCCAGGCGCCGACAAAGCCCGCTGCGGGCTCGGCCTCGGCGTTGCGCGGGAACAATCGGGCCGTAAGCACATAGAGAGCGGCCACCTCGCGTTCACTGAGGCCGGCATAGAAGGGTTTGTCGATGCTAAAGCGCGAAGCAACTCGAAGCAGCGCTTCACGGGCGAAATCGTCGTCAGACTCCATCGCCGCCCAAAGCGCTGGCCAAGAGCGGAGGGCAGCGTGGCGTAACAAAACATCGGCGATGGCGAGGCGGCGGTCGCGCCTGGACGGCCCCGGCTCCGCCAAGAGGGCGAGAGCATGATCGAGCGCCGATTCAACCCCCGCCTCCAGCAGGGCATCCAAGAATGCCGCGTACTCCGCCGGGGTGTTGGCAGGGTCGTGCAACTCGTCAGAGATGGCATCCCTAAGCAGTTCGTTCTGCCAGCATCCGTCAAGATCGTTGAGGATGAAGAACGGCGATCCGACGGGCGGTGCGGCGCCGGGCGCGCGCATTCTTTCCCGTTCAAGCCGGATGATGGTGCGAACGGCGGCGACGAAGTCGGCCGGGGCGCGGTCCAGGGCGTCTGTTAGAATTTGGGCAATCTCCGGCGACTTGTCGATTACGGTGCGCCGCGGAAGCCCGACGATCACGGGCGCCCATTTGCGCCAGGTTGCGTCCGCGATCCGGGCATAGCTCTCCGGCGACACCTGCTTGAGCAAGATGAACGCGCGCAAGCCGGCGACGTCATTCCGATAAACAGGCATCGGCTGGCGCCCGAGCCAGGAGTCGATGCTGGTTTCGGCCTCGGCAAGATACCGCTCGGCCCCGGCGACGATGCGGTGGCGAAGCGCCTCGTCGGCTTCGTTCCATCCCGGCATCGCGGTGATGAAATAATCGAGCTCGTCGCCGAAGCCACGGCTCTCAGGGGTCAGCATCAGGTAATAAGTGAGCGGCCACCAAGCCTGCCAGCGTCCGCCCTCCGCTTCAGCCAGCCGCGCCAAAACTTCGCCGGCCGGGTCAGCCGCGATGGGCGGGGGCCGATCGTTCTCCAGCGCCCGCAATTGTTCCTGCTGTGCACGGGCCTGCGCAACATCGGGCGAATCCAATCGAATGCCGTCGAACCAGGACGCGTATCGCGCGCGCAGTTCGGGCCAGCGCTCGGCAGCGCCATAGAGCGCCTCGAAGTGAGCGCCGTCGCCAACGACGAATGCGCATTCAATGAGATTGCACAAGGTCTCAGGATTAAGTCCCGCCGCCGGGGCCGAACCGCCGGGAGCGATGGAGAGAAGCCACTCCAGGTCGGTTTCCAGAAGCAGGCCCACGCGCCGGTAGGCGTAAACTTCAATCCGGTCGAGAGTGCGTGCGCACAGGGCCAGGAGAAATTTCCGGCGCCGCACGTTGTCGTCGCGAATGGCGTTGAGGAAAACCTTTTGCTCGTCATGGTCGCTGCCGCGGCAAAGGTCGCCGTGGTGATGCAGCCGGACAGCGACATGGTCGAGGAAGGGCTGCGTCAATTCCGGGTTCTCGAACACTTGCCAGACTTTGAACATGATCGCGTCGGCCAGGCTCTTGGCGCGGAAGCCGCCCATGTCGCCGCTTTGCGCGATCAGTTGCGAGGCCCATTCAAGCGCCGGCAGCAGATCGCCGGTCTTGAGCGTGTCCGGCAGCGCCAGCTGAAAGAGCGCATAAGCGCCGATGTAATTGTCGGCCGTAGGAGTCAGCAACGAGAAAAGCTCGGACGCCGTGAGGTGATCGGGCCACAGCAGGTCGAGGGCGTTGCCTTTGATATCGTCGTTGGGATCGGGGCCGCCTTGGCCGGCCGCCAGCGGGCGGACCAAACCTGGAATGCTGGCGTCGCCGCAATGTTTGAGCGCCGACACGGCTCGCGCTCGGGCCTGCGGATGGTCGGCGGCATCGAGCGCGACCTGGAGAAGCTCGGGCTGCAATTCGGCCAGCTTGCATTTCTCGGCGATAAGAAGCGCGAGACGGCGGGTGATGGCACCTCGCTGCCCATCGGTGATGAACGGCCGGAGTTCCTCGGCCAAGCCGGGGTGGTTCAGCTTGGCGTAGGCCTCGGCATTGCTGTACGGCGAGTCCGCGACTTGTTTGCTTTCGACAGCGTGGAGCAGAGATTTCACAAGCGCTTTCCGGTCGTCGTCGGTCCAACCGGAGAGATCGCCCCTCAAAAGCGCGACGGGCTCGTCGGCCGTGAGAGCCGCGCGCAAGGCGCCGCTCAACGAGGCGGCCCACGCGGCGATGCCGGAAAGCTGCGGCACCAAGCCGCCCGTAGGATGGCGCAGCGCCTTCAGCATCGTTTCCGCCGGCACGCCGCGCTCGAACAGGTAGAGAGCGGCGAGGAACTCGCCGTAACCTTGGTGCGCCCATCCCATACGATGCTCGCCGCGCGAGCTGAACAATCCCGTATCAAGCACTTCACGCACATCATCGTCGGTCGCACTGAAGAGCGCGAAAGAGTCTCCCTCTTCCCGGCTGCCCGCCAGCGCGGATACAGGAATGTCCTCGCGCGGACAGTCGACCTCCGGCCCGGTCCAGACCGCAAAGCGGTTGCCGAGGATCGTCGCCGCGGCGATTCGTCCGGCAAGGCGCGTGCGCTGGCTGGCGTTGAGGCGTCCGCGACGCCCCGAGTCGCGCCGGCTCTTGTTGCTTTCCTCGCAGAGCGCAAGGCACCCCTGTTTGTAAAGTTCGATGTTGCTATTCGGAAGCTCACCCCGCTGCTGATAGATGGCCAGCAGCATCTTGAGGGTCAGCGGCTTGATGGCGAAGGGAACCGCTTGAGCCGCGAACAGCGCCCGCATGAAGCCTTCGGTCGCGATGCCATGAGTCTCAAGTGCCGCGAACACGTCGCGCCGGCGCAAAGGTGCGAGTTCAAAAGCACCCGACGCCTCGCCCCAGATGCTCTTCAGGGCGATCCCGAGTGTGTCGGCCGGCCACACCGCCGTGCGGCAGGCAATACGGATCGACAGGCGGTCGGTTGGCAGGCCCGGCAGCTCCGCTGCGAGCAGATTGGCGATCGAGTCGATGCGGAGCAGCGCTTCATCAAGGCTGTCAAGGTGAAGAAACAGATGCGAGCCGCCATTCTTCCAGGCAATGAACGTCTCGCTTTCGAATATCCGACGGTAGAGAAGCTCCTCACTGGAAAAGGCACGCAGGTCGACATAGATCGAAACAAGATTGGCGTCGGCGTGAAGGGATGCGACGCGATCGGCTTCTTCCTTCAGGGTTGTTGACTTGCCGATGCCCGGCTCGCCCAGGAGGGCGAGCGATCGCCAATGTTGAAGCTCCGAGAACGGGACCGGCCATCGTGCTCGGGCAAGCCAGCCCATGGGGTCGCGCAGGAAGCCCGCGTCAGACAGGTCGATGATGCCGTCGGCGGGGACCCAAAATCGTTGCCAGGAATAGGTCATGTCTGCCATTCCGACGATCCAGCCTTATGCCGCTTGAGAAAATAGCTGCTCTGGCAGGAGTAATGCAGAAATATGCGCGCTTTCGATCAGGGCGGATTCAGAGCTCCCCTTCTTCAAATGGCCTATGGCCAAGCGCAATCCTCGCAATTCCAATTCGAAATTCGTTGAGATACTTCTTGACCTCCTCCCGGTGCTCATCGTCGCCGGAGTCGCGACGTTCGAGAGCTTTCAGGATATTGCTTTCCATAGCTTTGATCGTGGCATTGGATTTCAGACGCTCGTGGAAAAGCGCAATCTCATCCGATAGTGGATGTGTGTACGATCCATAGGGCCGTGCGTAGATCGGTTCGTTGACACTTCGCATCGAGACACGAAAGCAGATGCCGATGCGCACGAGGTTCGAGAAGGCCGAGAAGTTATCCTTGAAACGCTGCAACGACACGTCGATTACGGGCTCCTTGACGCGCGCATCTGATGTATCGAGCGTCATGTAGCGGGTCCCAGCTTTGTCCTTGACGTAAACCCTGCCCCCAGTTCGGACCAGCTGTTTGTAAATGGCTTGCAGCTTCCCAGCTGCCTCGCTCTGCGTACAATAAGCCCCCTTCGCCGATATAGCTTTCTTGGCACTCGTCGGAACTTTTGTCGGACCTGCGACCTTGGGGGAAGCAGCACGCTTGATACGCGTTCCGGCCTTGCGAACCGAATTCAACGTCTTGGTCATGTCGCACTCCGTCCATGGGAATATGAGAGCCTGCACCTAAACCGGTTATTACAACCGGTTTATAGAGTCAAGTGCTCCTGCCTGCAAGCCGCTGGTTGACTTGCTACGAAGCTGAACTCGCCACTGTTTGGTGAAGTCGATTAATGCAGCACGGACCCCGTGCGCCTCGTGTCGTAGAGGCACACAACGCGCGTGCCTAAGTCGATGATGTCGAGCATCGACACATACGCAAAGTCGAGGAACACTTCCATCTCCAACGCTTCCAGATTCTTTTGACGAGTATAGAAGCTGAAAGGAAGGGCGTGTAGGAGCTTGCTCGTGTAGCCGTAGATGAACTCGTATTGATCGCCCATTCCGACCGATTGCGCGCGATCCTTCCATGACGACCTCGCGCGTTTGCCCTTCGTCGTCTTCGTGATCCGGTCGAATTCGGCTTGGCCGATCGTCGACTCGAATGCAGCTTGCTCGGCCCGGACATCGGCGAGATGCTGCACCGCCCTCGGGATCGCTTTCTCCTCGATCAAGTGCGCCTGAAAACCGTAACCGTTGACCCTCGCGGCACGGGCATACAGGCAGAACCGACGCCTTGCGCGACGATCGATTTCTGCCTCGTGCTCGCGCATGCGCTGCCCGACTTCGTCGCCGCGGATTTTGCCGGCCTTAAGATCATCGACGAGGCTTTGCGGGATCTTGTCTTCCTTGTCGAATTCGCGAAACAACGCAATCTCGTCGGTAAGTTTTTTCGTGTAGGCCTCGATGTGCTCAGCCTGCTGCTCGCCGACCTGCACGAACAGTTCGATCGCCTGGTCGGAGTCCTTCTCCAGGATGCGGAGCCACACGAGCAACTCAAAGACGTAACGTGTCACGGTTAGGACGTTGAACGTTTCAAGAAAACGAACATTGTTTTGTGTCAGGATGTGGCACTTCTCGAGCGCCGCGAGATGGGCAGTCACCATCATGTAGGCGCGGTAATAATCGGCCCCGTTCGCGAACATTTCCTCGGTGAGCTCGCCGGAAATGCGACGCAGAGCGGACGCGACGTCATCAAAGGTCGTCCCCAAACCG
>JAJXZC010000368.1 GCA_021780275.1 Pseudomonadota bacterium | reverse complement strand
TGCAAATGCTGCGCGAGCTTCACCGCAACATAAAACGCTGCATCGTCATGCGCAGCCGGCGAAAGGCGCTGGAACTGACGATGCGCGCCATCGCCCTGAAGCCCGCCTGCCTCAAGAACTATGGCCTTCTCTGCGCCATAGCGATTGCGCTCGCGAGCCCCGCGGAATTCGACCACTGGAATCCCGAGCTGGCGCAAATCATCAAGGCCGCGGACAAAAAGAGGGCACTGCCTTGTCGATGACAACCCGCGCCGCGCGCGGCATTTCGCACATCCTTCTCGGCTCGACGGTGCAGACGCTCCTGCGCCTCGTCGTCATCGGTGTTCTGGCCCGCCATCTCACGCCCGCCGATTTCGGCGTCGTCGCCGCCGCCATGTTCGTCCTGTCGGTCGTAGATCTCGAAGGCGCGCTCGGCATCGCTCCCGCCCTGATCCAGCACAACAAGCTGGAGCCGCGACACATCGAGACGGGCCAGAGCCTCGCGCTCATCGTGGCGGTGCTTCTCAGCGGCCTCCTCTATCTCTCCTCCGGCCTCATCGCCGACCTGCTTTCCACCCCCCAGAGCGTCGGCGCCATCAAGATGCTGTCGCTCGTGGTGCTCCTGCGCACTGCAACTTCGGTTTCGGAAGCAATGCTTTTTCGGCAGCTTGCGTTCTACAAGATCGCAGCGATGCAGGTGGCCTCTTACTTCTTCGGCTATGTGACCGTCGGCATAGGGCTCGCGCTGCTGGGCTTCGGCTATTGGTCGCTGATCTATGCGGAAGTGGCCAGAGCACTGGCGCTGGGCCTTCTCAATATCTGGCAAAGCCCGCCATCGCCGCGCCTCGGATTCGACCGGCAAATCGCTCGCGAGCTGCTCGGCTTCGGTCTGAACCTCAGCGCCTCCAAGATGATACGGCAGATCATCGTTTCGATCGATCAGGCTGTGGTCGCCCGACTTTTCGGCCCCACCGCACTTGGTTTCTATGTGCGCGCGCAAGGCGCAACGTCACGCCCCATCAATTCACTGGGCGGCGCGATAGAAACCGTCCTCTTTCCAATGATGGCCTCCATTCAGCACGACACTCGGCGAGTAAAGGCAGTTTTCGCGCGGGGCATGAGCGTCTATTTTGTGTTCGTCGCGCCCATGGCCGCAGCGAGCGCCATCCTGTCCAGCGAGCTCATTTACATCCTGCTCGGCCCGGGCTGGGATGAAGCGGCTGTTCTTATGCAACTTCTCTCGGCGGGCTTCTTCTTCCGAACCGCAAATCGCCTCTGCGCGACGATGCTCAAAGCGCGCGGCAGAGCCTCCTGGCTCCTCCTGCTGCAAATAGAGCATGCCATTATCGTATCGGCCGGTATTCTGGCAGGCGCGCAATTCGGTGTCAGGGGCGTCGCCGTCGGCATGAGCGCCGCGCAGTTCCTGCATTATCTCGCAGGCATCATACTGGTTCTCTGGGATACCAAAGGTGGATGGAAGCCGCTGTTCCGCGCACTGCTGGGCGTCGCGCCCATTTCGGTCGGCCCCGTGCTGCTGGGCCTGATTGGGCATGCCACTCTGGTAGCTCTGGGCGTACCATGGCTCGCCACTTTCGTTATTACCTGCGCCATAGTCACCCTCTCCTGGCTCACGTTCATCCTGCTCATCCCTATGGAGACGCTGGGAGAGCATGGGCCATGGCTTCTCCAGTCCCTGTCGAAATTTGTTCCCTCCCGACTGCCGAAAAGCGCAATTCTCAGAGCATGGATTGCACGTTCGCCCAAAGCGGAGATGCAGGGGCAATCATGAGCGCACCAACTACCGACACATCGCCGATTGCCGATCTTTTCGGAACGGTCGTGGCCGGGGGGTACTGCGTGGGCTGCGGTGCGTGCGCCGCCATGGCGCCCGAACTTCTGGAAATGCGCCTCGATGATTGCGGACGCTTCGTTCCTCATCAAATCGAGAATGTGCCACTCTCAAATGGCGCACCTGCTGACGGTCGAGCCGTCTGCCCGGTTTCGGACAAGTCGCGGAACGAGGACGAGATTGCCGCTGACGCCTTCGCTCACGCACCCCATCAGAACGGCCTCATAGGCCGATGGGAAACACTTCACGCCGGATATGTGAACGAAGGAGATTTTCGGCAAAACGGCACATCCGGCGGCATGACGAACTGGATTGCCAGCGAACTCCTCTCGCGAGGACTTGTCGACGCCGTAATCCACATTCGTCCGGGAGCGCAATCAGCAGGCGCCCCCCTGTTCCAATACGCCATATCCCGCACAATCGAAGAACTGCGCGAGGGCGCCAAGACGCGCTATTACCCCTTCGAAATCTCCACCGTGATGCAATACATACGCGAGACGCCCATGCGCTTCGCATTGATCTCCCTGCCCTGCTTCGCGCGTGCCGCGCGCCTGCTTCGGGAGAACGACGCCGTCATCGGCGAAAGATTGCATTTTCAGATCGCCATTGTCTGTGGCCATCTCAAGAGCACCGGCTATGCCGAATATTACGGCTGGACCGCAGGCATACATCCGCGCGACCTCACCTATGTAGATTTTCGATACAAGGCACCGCAAGCAATCTCGGCCAAGCAATATTTTATTCTTGCGAGAAGCAAAGATCGCCAATCCATGATCGCTAACGCGAATGTCTACGGAACGGATTGGGGGCTCGGCTTTTTCAAGCTGAAGGCATGCGACTATTGCGATGATGTTCTCGGCGAAACCGCCGACATAACCTTGGGCGATGCCTGGCTACCGCGCTTCGACAGCGATCCGGCCGGAACAAACATCGTCATCACCCGCCATCCTCAGCTCGCGCAGATCGTCGCCGAGGGACGAGCGCGCGGCCCCATCCATATCGAAGATCTGGGAGCCGAAGACATCGCTCGCTCGCAGGAGGCCGGATTCCGCCACCGTCGCGACGGCTTGGCATACCGCCTTTATCTGCGCGACCGGGAGAGGCATTGGCGTCCGCGAAAGCGCGTGGCTGCAGCGGCAAATCACCTCGACCTCCGCCATCGCCTGATATTCCGTTTGCGCGAGAAGTTGCGAGATCAAAGCCACACGGCCTTCGCAGAAGCGCGGCGCGGCAATGACCTGAGCATCTTCATCAGGAAGATGCGGCCGCTCGTCCGGACCTATCTTGTCGTTCTGCGTCAGATGAATCCCGACTACTGGCGCAAGAAATGGGCGGGTCTCAGGCGCCGTCTCAAACTGGATGAATTCCTGTCATTCCACTAAGGCCGTGCCGGACGAGCCTCTTGGTCGGCGGCGCATAGTCTGTGTAGATTGTAGCCGGGCTTTTCCTCCCGTTACGACATGCTGTCAGCCGCAGGCTATGCATGCGACCGGAGGACGTCGCTGTTTCCGCCGTGGCGCGGCGATCGGACCGATCAAAACGAGACCGAGGGGGGAAATTTGATGACGCGCATACTGATCGGCACTCCGGCCTATGGCGGCCAGGTCACGACCGCATGGTTTCATTCGATGCGAAACCTGCAGGCCGCCTGTCAGACGCGGGGCATCGAGCTTTCCGTCATGACGCTGGACAAGGAGTCGCTCATCAGCCGCGGGCGCAATTCCGTCGTGGCGGAGTTTCTCGGCCGCGAGGATCACTCGCACCTCCTCTTCATCGACGCTGATATCGGCTTCCATCCAGATACCGTTTTCCGCCTGCTGGGCATGAACAAGCCGGTCGTCGGCGCGGCCTATCCCAAGAAGGGCATCAATTGGGAAAAGGCTCTCAAGGCCGCCAAGACCACCGACGATCCGAATCTGGTGCGGGACATGTCGGTCGAAATGGCGATCAATGTCTTCGACGAGGACATGCCGAACCCCGGCCCAGACAAGGGACACCCGGTCGTCAACGGCTTCATGCGCGTCAGCAAGATTGCGACCGGCTTCATGCTGATTCAGCGCGAGGTCTTCGACATCATGCGGCAGCGCTTTCCGGACAAGCAGTACACCAACGACATCACCGGATACGAAAACAAGTTCTCCAAGGGGAATTTCTGGTCCTTCTTCGACGTCATCATCCATCCGGAGACGAAGCGTTACCTCAGCGAGGATTACGGCTTCTGCTATCTCTGGACCAAGGGCTGCGGCGGGGAGATCTGGTGCGACGTGACGAGCCGGATGACGCATTTCGGCGTTTACAGCTATTCGGGCTCGTTCCTCTCCGGCCGCCTGCCGAAATAAGGCTCAGCGGCTCGCGGCCAGCAGCAGATCGAGAAGGCCGAGGATGATTTCCTCGCGCGGGCGGCGGAAGTTCGACAGAACCCAGCGCATCGCCACATGGACGATGGCGCCGACCAGGCCCGCCGCGAGGATTTCGGTGCGGCCCTTGTCCGCACTCACGCGCGGAAAGAGTTCAGGCGTGTCGGTCTGCAGATGCACCGAGAAGAGGTCCATGGCGTCGCGATAGACGTAATCGAGATTCGGCCCGAGGCTCAGCACCTCGATGAGCAACACGCGCGCGAAAAGCGGGTCGCGCTCGATCTCGCCGAAATAGGCGCCGAGTACGGCCCTGGCTTTTGCTTCCGGCGTGTCGTCGGCAGCCTCCAGCGCCACAAGCAGCGCCGCGCCCACGCGCTCGACGCAATGGGCATAGACGGCAATGAAGAGATCATCCTTGCTCGCGAAGGATTCGTAGAAATAGCGCTCCGTCAGCCCCGCCTCGACGCAGATCTGCCGGACGGTCGCCGCGCGATAGCCGGTGCCGGCAAAAACCTTTAGTCCCGCCCCGACGAGGCGTTCCCGGCGGCCGGACTGGCGTTCCGCCTGGCTTTCGCCGCGATAGCGCCGGCTGGGCTTGCTTTCGGGTTCATCCAACATGGCTGAATATTGACAGGATTTGTTGTCACATTCAATTCGGCGGCCGACCGGACCGCCGGACTTTTTGCCGCACGATTAGTGCCGTATACGGACAAAAGAAAACCCGGCGCGGATTGCTCCGGCCGGGTTCGTCTTGTCGAGGCAGTGGGCAGGCGCGACGTTCGCGCTCGCCACTCGCCCGCGCTTCAGCTCAAAGGAGCTGGAGGTTCGCGGCCGAGGTCTTGCCCTTTTCCGTCACGAGCTCGTAGGAGAGCTTCTGACCTTCGTTGAGGTTCGACAGACCGGCGCGTTCAACGGCCGAGATGTGAACGAAAACGTCGTTGCCGCCGTTGTCCGGCTGAATGAAGCCGAAGCCCTTCTGGCTGTTGAACCACTTTACCGCGCCCTTGTTGGACATGGTGTCTCCTTGAATAAATAAAGGTGTCGCCCGTGCAATATCGCGCAAGCGTGTCAATCTTCACTGAGAGTAGGGATAGCCCGGCGCTCGATCTTGAGCGTTAGAGAGCATGCCGAACCAAAACGAAATGACACCCCATAAGTGGGGCGCGTCGGGGAAATAGCAAGGGGAAAAGTCCGGGCGACGCAAGTCGCGCCGCCGATCCGGACTTTTCCCCTGTTTTCCGCCGTTTTTCGCTTCGCTCCGGACCTAGCTAGCGAGCCGCTTCTGCTCCGCCGAAGCCGGACGCGGGTTCGAAAACTCCATCGCCCCGTCCTCCAGGCGCCCGAATTTCAGGCTCACGATGTCCAGCGCATAGTTCTGATAGAGCTTCCAGGGCGCCTTCGATCCCTGCTTGGGGAACTTGTCGATCGAGCGCTGCACATAGCCCGAGGAGAAGTCGAGCCAGGGCTCCTCACCCATCGTCGGGTCGTTGCGGCGCGGCGTACACTGACGAAGCCCCGCGCGGTCCATGTGGTTGAGAAGCCTGCACACATATTCGCAGGTGAGGTCGCATTTCAGCGTCCAGGAAGCGTTGGTATAGCCGAAGGCCGACGCGAGGTTCGGCACGTCGCTATACATCATGCCCTTGTAGTTGAGCGTCTTCGACAGATCGACGGGCGCGCCGTCGACGGAAATCTGCAGATCGCTCAGCACCTGAAGGTTGAGGCCCGTCGCGGTCACGATGATATCGGCTTCAAGCTCCGCGCCGGATTCGAGCTTTATGCCCTTTTCCGTGAAGGTCGCGATGCGGTCCGTCACGACGGAAGCGCGCTTCGACTTGATCGCCTCGAAGAGATCGCCATTCGGCACTGCGCAAAGACGCTGGTCCCACGGATTATATTTCGGCGTGAAATGCCTGGCGACGTCGTAGTCGGCCCCAAGCTGTTCGCGGACCTGCTTCAGGAGGAATTGCTTCACACCCTCGGGCTTCCGCCGCGAGAGGTTGTAGAAATACATGGTGAAAAGCACTTTCTTC
>JAJXZC010000822.1 GCA_021780275.1 Pseudomonadota bacterium | reverse complement strand
GCTGCCCATTGCACCTCGTTCAGCCAAAACAACGCCGCCATGATCCAGGCCCTCCTGGCGACCTTGAATCAGACACCTCGTGGTCATGGCAATGGGTACAGGCCCTAATTTGCGATCCCTCCGTCAGCTTACTGATCTTCTTATACGCAAAATCGGCCCCGTAAAACAACAACAACAAAAAGCATACCGTCGTAATGGTCGGATATTTTACGCCTGTGTGTATATTGAACAGGCTGTCAATGAGGGATGGCACTTCTTTCTCCAAATCCTGTTGAAATGCCACAAATATTGAAGCCCATACAAGCTCCTTTAAACTCCCTTCTGAAATTTCTCCTACCGAAATTGTTATTTTCTCGATAGTGATTTCTGGAATACATGCCTCCAGAAGAGGGCCGACTTCGGTGAGTATTTCTTCGGTCCCAAGTAGCGATTCCACAACCTCGGACACCGACGCGCCGTGCTCGATCTCGTACACAATTTCGTGGGGCAGTCTGTATTCCGCCATTGCGTGTCCGATCCCCCCCAGACAGACAACATGACCGCGATAAGAGCGGAAGATCAACCCCTGGTCGTTCGCCCCTCACAACGCACCTCCGAGCAGGAGGTGGTGATGCTGTTGCCGATCCGCCACGAACGTCATGGTGGCGGCTGCTACATAATACCGGATATATTCGCGATCGAAGCGTGCGGGTCACTGCAAAACCTGCTCGATAAGCGCTCACGCTTTGCCCCGAGCACCCAATCCTTGCTCGCGGTGTGTCCGGTGCCGTGGCTGCTGTCGCCGATCAGCAGCAGCGACGAGACGCCGCGCTGGCGGGCGATCGGTGTGTTACGTGGCGAGCCGGTGACGCCGTTGATCTTGCCGGTGCGCGACCTCCGCGTCCTCTATGGGCTTAAAACCAGACACTATCAGGGATTTGCCGCAAGCCAGATCCCGCATCCGCACGAATATTTCGTGCCCATGGACGCGTTGACCGACGAAAATGGTCCGGAAAATCCTGCCTTGCGCGCGATCGTCGGGCGTGCCTCGGCGGCGGTGAATTTCTTCGACCTGCCCGCCGCCACTCCCGCGCCGGAGAGTGCGCTCAGCGGTTGATGCCGATCCGCGCCCGCACTTTCCCGCTCGCGAGATCGACGACGACGACCCGGTCCGGCCCGCCGCCGCGTAGCAACAGCGCCAACTGGCCGGGCCCCTCGCTCGCGATCGCCGCGATCTCGCTCGCCGGTGGCTCATCGAGCCGAATGGTCGCGCTGGAGCCCGAAACCGGGATCGCGACGCGTCTTACGATGAGCACCGCGAGCGTCGCCGTGCCGGCGACGATCATGACCGCCATGACCAGGGTTAGCGTCTTCAGCGCCCGCATACTTCTTCTCCACGCATGCATGCCCGCACACGCGGCGATGAACGCGCTATAATGGTTTCTATGCGGATTTTCTTATCCCAGCCCGACCAGGCACGCGAGAGACAAGATGGCGAGAAGCGAGAGGGGGGCGAGATTTTAACCGTCGTCGCCCCACCGGACGCCGCCGGACAGCGGGTGGACCGGTTTCTTGCCGCGTCATTCCCGGCTTTCTCCCGTGCCCGCATCCAGGCACTGATCGCCGCCGGCTGCGCGCGCTGCGGCGGGGCCGTGCTCGGCGAGGCCGCAATCTCGGTTCGCGTCGGCGCGCGCTACACGTTGCATCCGCCGCCCGCCGCCCCGGCGCGGCCGGCAGCGCAAGCCATTCCTTTTTCCGTCCTGTTCGAGGACGAGGATTTGATCGTGCTCGACAAACCGGCCGGCCTCGTCGTTCACCCCGCCCCCGGCAACCCGGATGGCACGCTGGTCAACGCTCTCCTCGCCCATTGCGGCGCCGATTTCGCCGGCATCGGCGGGGAGAGGCGGCCTGGTATCGTCCACCGCCTGGATAAAGACACGTCGGGCGTGATGGTGGCCGCCAAAACCGAGTGGATGATGGCGCGGCTGACCGAGATTTTTGCCACCCGCGCGCTGGATCGCACCTATCTCGCGCTCGCCTGGGGCCTTCCCGCCCCGGCCGCCGGCAGCATCGAGGGGGCGATCGGCCGCGATCCGCGCGACCGCAAGCGCATGGCCGTCCGCGCCACCGGCGGCAAGGCGGCGCTGACCCATTACACCCTGCAACGGAGCTGGTTCGGCGCCGTCTCGCTCCTCACCTGCCGGCTCGCGACCGGGCGAACGCATCAGATCAGGGTTCATCTCGCCAGCCGCGGCCACCCGCTGATCGGCGATCCGCTCTATCTCCGCCGGCTTCCCGCCGCGGCGAAAACCCTGCCGGAGCCCCTTCGCGGCCGGCTTCTGGATTTTCCCCGCCAGGCCCTTCACGCCGCCGAACTCGGCTTCGTCCATCCCCGCGCCGGCGCCAAACTCACCTTCACGGCGCCACCCCCGGCCGATTTCGAGGCTCTTCTGACGTTACTGGCAAGCACCCCGAATTCTTAATTCCTATCCATCATGTCGGGTTTAGCTTGACCGGACTCGATCGGTCCTGTATCACGTTTTCCAGCGAAAGCGCGAGCCTGCCCTTCTTTTCAGGGACCAGCCTCTCCTCATGGTCCCGGCCGCCGCGAGCTATGATCCGGGAAGCCGCCTTCAACCCTCCCGGGCTCGCGTCTCAGCCGCGATCGGTTGCGGCAGATCAAGGTGCTTCGCCGGGTTATCGTTTTAAGATGGCTTACGTGCGCTTTTCCGCGCCCGGCAGCCTCATTCGGACGAAAGGAGCCTAACACCATGGCCTCTGCCGTCGCCAATCTCGCTCCAGAGGGCAATCTTGCGCGCTATCTCCAGGAGATCCGCAAGTTTCCGATGCTTTCGGCGGAAGAAGAGCTGGCACTCGCGCATCGCTGGCGCGACGAAGGCGATACCGAAGCCGCGCACAAGCTCGTCACCTCGCATCTCCGCCTCGTCGCCAAGATCGCCATGGGCTATCGCGGCTACGGCCTGCCGATGGGCGAACTGATCAGCGAGGGCAATGTCGGCATGATGCAGGCGGTGAAGCGCTTCGACCCCGATCGCGGCTTCCGCCTTGCGACCTATGCCATGTGGTGGATTCGCGCCGCCATCCAGGAATATATTCTGCATAGCTGGTCGCTGGTCAAAATGGGTACGACGGCGGCGCAAAAGAAGCTTTTCTTCAACCTGCGCCGGCTCAAGGGTCAGATGCAGGCGATCGATGACGGTGATCTTCAGCCCGAGCAAGTCGCCAAGATCGCCCACGCCCTCGATGTGCCGGAGCAGGACGTGATCAACATGAACCGCCGTCTGACGGCGCCCGATCATAGCCTCAACGCCCCGCTCCGCGCCGACAGCGAAGGCGAATGGCAGGATTGGCTGGTCGATGAAAGCGAGAGCCAGGAAACCGTCATCGCCGAGCAGGAGGAGGTTTCCGGGCGCAAGGCGCTGCTCGCCTCGGCGCTGAAGACGCTGAATGACCGCGAGCGTCACATCCTCATCGAGCGCCGTCTCAAGGACAATCCGACGACGCTGGAAGAGCTATCGCAGCAATACGACATCTCGCGCGAGCGGGTGCGCCAGATCGAAGTGCGCGCCTTCGAGAAACTGCAAAAAGCCATGAAAGCGGAGATCGCCGAACGCCGTCGCGCGACAATACCAGAGGCGCGGGCCTGAGAGTGCCGAACGAGGCGAGGGCGCTGCCCCCTACTTCCGATTGCAACCGGAGGGCGGCTCGCGGATCTTGGTTCTCCTATGCATGAGGCCAGGAACCGGCCATCCGGTGCAACCCTCGAAACCCTGCATACTGTGAGACGGGTCGCCCCTATCTCAGACGAACATCTGGTCTAAGCACAAATTTAATCTTTCTGCGCCATCATCTTGGCCCCTATGCAAGCCCTTGGTCTAGGAGGCCGTCATGCGTCTCGTCCCTCGATGGTTCCATGCTCGCGAAGCATTCGCGAAGCTCGATGCACTCAATGACTCACACGCCATGATCGAGTTCGATCTCGACGGAAAAGTGCTATTCGCCAACCACCTCTTTCTGGAGGTGATGGGCTACAGGCTGCCCGAGATCGTTGGGAGACACCACAGCATGTTTGTTGAGGAGGCATACCGGCAATCCACCGAGTACCAGGAATTCTGGGCCGCCCTCCGGCGCGGCGATCATCTGACAGGCGAATTCAAACGGCTCGCCAAGGGCGGCAAGGAGGTCTGGGTGCAGGCCTCCTACAATCCGATTAAAGGGCGGACCGGCAAGCCCGTGAAAGTCCTGAAGATCGCCACCGATACCACGGTCAGCAAGCTGGTGGCCGCTGACCATGCGGGTCAGGTCACTGCAATCGGCAAATCGCAGGCCGTCATTGAGTTAGACCTCGATGGCACGCTGATCACCGCCAACGAAAACTTCCTGAAGGCGCTTGGTTACACTCTCGGCGAGATCAAGGGCAAGCCCCATAGCATGCTCGTCGACCCTAGCGAGCTCGGCACCGACGAGTATCGGCGCTTCGCGGAGGATCTACGCAGCGGCACCTATCGCGCCGCGGAATACAAGCGGATCGGCAAAGGTGGCAAGGAAGTCTGGATTCAGGCATCGTACAATCCGATTCTCGATCCGAATGGCCGGCTATTCAAAGTGGTGATATTCGCCACTGACGTCACCGAGCAAGTCCGCGACAGGATGCGCCGGGCCAAGATCGGCAAGGACGTCGACGCGGGCCTCATCAGCATCGCGCAATCCGTTTCTCGCACCACCGAACAAGCCACCAGCGCCGCAAGCGCCTCCACGCAGACAGCAGCAAACGTCCAGGCGGTCGCCGCAGGAGCCGAGGAGCTCGTTTCGTCGGTCACTGAGATCACACGGCAGATCACCGATGCTTCGACCGTGTCGGCCAAAGCCGTCGAAGAGGCTTCGCGAACCGGCGCGATCGTCACTCACTTGGCTGAAGCAGCGAAGCGAATTGGCGAAGTCGTCAGCCTGATCGCCAATATTGCGAGCCAGACCAATCTGCTCGCGCTCAATGCTACGATCGAATCAGCTCGAGCCGGAGAAGCCGGCAAAGGATTCGCGGTCGTTGCTGGCGAGGTGAAGAACTTGGCCGCTCAGACCGCGAAGGCCACCGAGGAGATCTCGAGCCAGATTGCGTCGGTGCAAGACGTGACCGACAAGGCTGTAGACGCGATCAAAACGATCAATGACACCATCAGCCAAATTAATCAGATTTCGGCGACAATCGCCGGAGCGGCCGAAGAACAGACCGCCGTCGTGCGGGATATCTCGTCTAACATGCAGTCAGCAGCGGAAGCGGTGTCAAGCATCAGCCGGAATATGAACGAGATCGTCCAGGCTACCAAGGCGGCTGAGGCATCGACCCGCGAGGTTGCAGCAGCATCCAAGGAACTGGCCGCATGATCGCCATAGGCCGGTGTCGAGCGCTCGATTTTAGGGCTGCTGAGTACGACCTTCAGACGGCTCGATTCGATCAAACGGCGTGCTGACCTACAATCTCTATTGCGGCTTTCGCGCCGGTGCGCTCGGCGGCGGATGGGCGCGCGCGCAGGTGAAGACCGTACGCTGGCGCTTGTTTCAGACGGCAAGATCGTTCGCCACGGCCGGCAGATGTTCTTGAAGATCAGCGCCGCGGCGTTGGAAATCTTTGCGATGTTCCGCGAGCGTTGCGCGCAGATCCTGGCCGAAGGAGATTTCGTCCCAGAAACGTCATGACGCGAGCGCGTTCGACGGAGTCAAAACCGATCGCCCTTGATGGCGGAACTGCCTCCGAAATTCGCGAAAACAAAGGGCACCGGCGAGCGCAACCGATCACAACGCCCTGCCGGTGGGACCATCCCCGGCGGGCGGCGGCCTGCCGTCTTTCTTACGTTTAGCCAGATCACAAAATTCCAAAGGCGATATACAGCCCCAACTGGGTTCGCCGATCGGACCAGGACCGAAGGCCGCCATTTTTCATTGATATTGCCCAGCGAGCCTCAACCAAACGGAGAAAAATCCTCGTCGGACGGGGCAACCGCTCTCGGGTGGCGCCAGTGGTGAGACCAGAAAGCAACACCATTCACCAGATCATGAGCCAGATCACAATCCCGTGAGTGTTGCCAAAAATGGGTCCCGTTTCGGAGATCACTAGCCCATCTTATTCACCGCGTTGTTCCGCGACCGGCTTCCCGAGGGCGGGACGCAGTCGCCCGACGCGTTGGTCTATCGCGATTTCAGGACGTATCTGGCAGGCGTTGGGGATTGTCGGGACCTG
>JAJXZC010000735.1 GCA_021780275.1 Pseudomonadota bacterium | reverse complement strand
CTATGGGTATCACGCTTCCGGCCATCTTATTTCAGGTATCGGGAGCGAGACATGAGCAGTTTCAGGAAAGAAATCTGGATTGGCATTGGCGCGATTGCCTTGGGGCTGTCGCTGCCGGCATTTGCCCAGACACCGCCCGACGGTGCCCAGTTCCGTCAACAGATGATGGAGCGTCTCGATACGAACCACGACGGCAAGATCTCCGACGACGAATGGAAAGCGGGCGCAGACAAGCGCTTCGATGCCGCCGACACCAATCACGATGGTTTCGTCACCGAAGCCGAATTGAAGGCCGCGAATGAGAAGCGCCGCGCCGAGCAGGAAGCGCGCCGCGCCGAGATGCGCGGGAAGCATGCTCATGCCATCTTCACGCGGATGGATACCAATGGTGACGGCAAGCTTTCCAAAGCGGAGTTTGAAGCCGGTTCGCAGAAATTGCGCGAGCGCATGCAGCAGCTCGCGCAGCAAAACGGTGCCGGTCCAATGGGTGATGCGCCGCCGCCCGATCAGGAGTAAGCTTTGCCTTCCCGTGGCCCGGTTCCCGTGAAGGACGTGGCCCGCCCCTCTGGGGTTGAATTTGAATTACGATCGGACAGGCCGGATGCGACGCAAGGCCATGTCATCGATCTCGAACTGAAGAGGGGGCGCGCTCGTTTGGACGAGGCGTCAGATGATGAACTGGTTGCCCGTGTGGCGAATGGCGACGAGACGGCCTGCCGGCTTCTCGTGGATCGCCATTTGTCGCGCGTCATCGCCGTTGCCCGCCGCATGTTGGGCAATCAGGCGGATGCCGAGGAAGTCGCCCAGGAGGTCTTCCTGCGTGTCTGGACCCATGCCGACCGTTGGGAGCCGGGCAGGGCGCAATTCAGCACCTGGCTTCACCGCGTCGCGACCAATCTCTGCCTCGACCGCCTGCGCCGCCGCACGATGGACGACATCGACAGCATTCCCGAGCCCGTGAGCGAGGAGCCCGGCCCGGAAGAATTGCTGGAGCAGGGCGATCTGGCGAAGCGTGTGGAGATGGCCCTGAAGGCCCTGCCGGACCGGCAGCGGGCGGCCATCACGCTCACTCATTTTCAGGGCTTGTCCAATATCGAGGCGGCAGAAGTGCTGGAAGTAAGTGTCGAGGCGGTGGAATCGCTGCTGGGCCGCGCCCGTCGCGCCTTGCGCGTTTCTTTGGCGACGGAAAGATGAGACTTGGAACGTATATAGATATGATAGGGGGCTGACCCCAAGGGGCTTGAGGATGGATATGGATATGACACTGGACCGGTTGCGCGAGATTGTGGAGGCCTATGGCGCCGCCGCTCATCGCTGGCCGGTGGCCGAACGCGAAGCAGCGCTGGCGCTTGTCGCTGGAAACTGCGATGCGCGCGCTCTGGTCGATGAGGCACTGACGCTCGATCTCATGCTCGATGCGGCGCCCGCACCTGCGCCCGCTTCCACTGAACTCGTTGCCCGCATCATGGCCGCGCGTCCTCGCGCCGTCGCCGTTGCCGCGGTTGCCCGCGCGCCGGAGCCCAAGGGTCTCTTTGGTTTCTGGAAGGCGCGGTTGCAGGAAATCTGGCCCTATGGCCCGCCCGCTGTTCCCGCTGGTGCGTTGGCTGCCTCGATCATGCTGGGCGTGGGCTTCGGCTTTTCCGTGCCCACGGCTGCGACGACCCTTGGCAATTTCGCTCTGGCGCAGACGGCCAGCACCACGGCCACGACAACCGATGTGAACGATCAACTCGTCGTGCTGGCCTTCGCTGACGATCAATATCCGCAGGAATGGCAGCAATGAGTGACGCAAACAAAGTGAGCACGCCTGCTCCGCGCCGCTGGCTCGGGCCTGCCTTCCTCGCCTCGCTGGTCGTGAACCTTTTCCTGGTCGGCCTCGTCGCGAGCGCTATCTGGATGCATCGCGAACCGCCGCGGCACCATGGCGGTCACCTGCCGTTCCTTCTGGGCGGCGATCGCGCGGAACTCTCGAAGGAAGACCGCACGGCACTTCGTCAGATGATGCGCGGCCAGTTCAGAACAGTCCTTCCCGATCTGATGGAAATGGACAAGGCGCGCACCGATCTTGCCAGGGTCATCGGCGAAACGCCCTATGACGCCGCCAAGGTGTCCGAAGCCTTTGCCCGCGTCGAACAGGCCCAGGCCAAGATTGCTGACGTTACACGCGAGACCATGATCGAAGGTTTCGGCAAGATGAGCGATGCTCAGCGTCAGCGCCTCGCCAAGGTCATGGAAGAAAACGCCCAGCATCGTTGGGACCGCCGCAAGGAGCGTCACGGCGATCGTGACGATGACGAGGGTCCCGACCATGGCCCCGGCCCGGACGGCCCTCCTCACGATGGACCTCCCATGCCCTGACTGCGTACACTCGGGCCCTGTTGAGTTGAAAGGGGCCGAGATATGACGTGGTACGACAAGGGCATGTATTACGCGAAGCAGCCTGTTGGCAGCTTTTGGGAAGATGAAGCACCACCGCTCATCGCCGGTGTCGATCAGGGTCCCCTTGCAAGCGATCTTGAATGTGATGTCGCCATCGTGGGCGGCGGCTACACCGGCCTTTCCGCCGCCTATCATCTGGCGCGGGATTCCAGTATTGATGTTTGCGTGCTGGAGGCCGGTCCCCTTGGTTGGGGTGCCTCCGGCCGCAATGGCGGCTTTTGCACATTGCCGCCCATGGGGCTTTCCTACGGGCAGTTGATTTCGCGCTATGGCATCGACGAAGCACGAAAATTCATTTCGTCGCAGGTTGAAGCCGTGGATCTCGTCGCGGGCATCGCGCGCGACAATGAGATCGATATTCAGCCGCAGGGGCAGGGCACGCTCCATGTCGCCCATGCGCCAAACCGCTTCGATGAACTGAAGGAAGAAGCGGAATATCTGGGAGACAAGTTCGGCCTTTCAGTCTCGCTCCTCTCGCGCGAGGAAATGGCCGAAATCCACTACGACTCCACAGAACAATTCGGCGCGCTTCTCAATCGGACAGGATTTGGCCTCCAGCCCATGCGTTTTGCCAGGGGCCTTGCCGCTGCTGCCGCGCGTGCCGGCGCCCGACTTTTTGGCCATTCCGAGGTCCTGCGTTGGGAGCGCACGGGCGAGGGCCACCGTTTAATAACTGCGGGCGGAAGCCTTCGCGCGAAGCGGATTATCGTGGCCACAAATGGGTTTACGCGCCCTATTGCCAACGCAAAACTGGCCCATCGGCTCATTCCGGTACTGTCTAATATAATAGTCACTCGCCCGATGAATATTGATGAGCTTATGGCGCAGAATTGGCGGACCGACTATCCTTGCAGCAATACACGTAACCTTCTCTTCTACTATCGCATGCTTCCCGACAGGCGGTTTTTGTTCGGGGCGCGTGGCGATTTAACAGGTCGGCTTGAGGATGGCGCGAAAATGAGATCGGTGATGGAGCGTCGCCTTGGCGAGGTCTTCCCCCATTGGAAGGACATCCCGACCACACATTATTGGCGCGGCTTTGTCTGCATGAACGCGCGCCTGACGCCTGCCATCGGCCAGATGCCGGACGACGAAAGCGTCTATTTCGGTCTCGCCTATCATGGCGACGGCGTCTCCGCCGCGCCCTGGACGGGCTGGACGCTGGCGCGTCTGATCGGCGGCAAGATGTCTTTGCGCGACCTGCCTGCACCTTTCAAGGGATTGCCGCCGCGCATTCCCCTCCCGTCCTTGCGCCCCTTGTACCTCCGCGCGGCGCTTGCCCTTTATCATCTGCAGGACAGATGAACGTCAGTTTGGATATGGACCAGTTGGATATGGAAATGAGTGATCGTAAAAAGCCCGATAACCACGGCCGCGCCACGCTTGCCGAGTTCAAGAGTTTTCTGGCTGAAAATGGAGAAGTCGACTACGTCGATGCGATCTTCGTCGACATGTGCGGCACGGTTCGCGGCAAGCGTTTCCCGATCGAAGAAGCCGAACGCATTTTCAATTCCGGCGTCCAGATGCCGAAGTCGCTCTATTTCTTCGACGTGACCGGCGTCAACGAAGACATCCTCGGCATGGGCTTTTCCGACGGCGATCCGGATGCGCAATCTTTTCCCGTGTCTGGCACCATTGTGCCCGTCCCCTGGGCTTCCATGAAGCAGGCACAGGTCCTGATGACCATGGTAGACGACGACGGCTCGCCTCTCGCGCTTGAGCCGCGCAATGTGCTTGCCAATGTCGTGGCGAAGCTCGCCGATCTCGGCATTCACGCGGTCACGGCTTGCGAATTCGAATTCTACGTTCTCGACCGCGAACGCGACCGTCGCGGCCTGCCGCAACCGCCCATCAATCCGGCGACCGGTGTGCGCGAAACGGCGAACGAAGTTTACGGCATCACCGAACTCGACGGCTTCATGGGCTTGTTGAAGGAGATTGACGAGGCCGCCGCCGATCAGGGGGTACCCGCTTCCGGCGCCACGGCAGAATTTGCGCCCGGCCAATATGAGATCAACCTCAATCACGAAGCCAACGCTCTGCACGCCGCCGACCACGCCGTCATGCTGCGTCATTTGATCGGCGCCATCACCCGCAAACATAATTTCGTCGCCAGCTTCATGGCCAAGCCCTTCGCTGAACAGACCGGCAATGGCCTTCATGTCCATTGCTCGCTGCTTGATGAAAACGACAACAACATTTTCGACGATGGCACGGATGAGGGCAGCGAGCGCCTGCGCCACGCCATTGGCGGCCTGCAGGCGACGCTCGGCGACGCCATGGCGCTCTTCGCGCCCAACATCAATTCCTATCGCCGCTTCGGCCCGAACCTCTTCGTGCCGGTCAATGCTGCCTGGGGCTACAACAACCGCTCGGTCGCCTTCCGTGTGCCGGCGGGCTCCCCTTCCAGCCGCCGCATCGAGCACCGCGTTTCCGGCGCCGACGCCAACCCCTATCTCGTCCTCGCTGCCATTCTTGCCGGCATGCACTATGGCATGGTCAACAAGATCGAGCCGACCGACCCGGCAGAAGGCAATGCCTGCGACGTCATGGACGATAATATTCCCTTCTACCTGCCCAGCGCGCTGAAGCGCCTTCGCAATTCTGAAGTCATGCGTGAATATCTTGGCGCTCATTATGTGGACGTCTATGCTGAGACCAAGATGCTGGAGTTCGACAAGTTCCAGCGCACGATCTCACCGCTGGAATATGACTGGTATCTGTGACGCCTGAACTCGGCATTATCGAAGGTTTCTACGGTCGTCCCTGGACCTGGAAGGATCGGGAGGAGACCGCCGCCTATCTTGCCGATCATGGCTATCGCTTCTACCACTTCGCCCCCAAGGCAGACTTGTTCCTCCGCCGCCGCTGGCAGGAGCCGCATCCGGCTGAAGATGCGGCGGGTCTCGCGAGTCTCTCCTATGTCTGCCGCGCCCATGGCATGCGCTTCGGCGTTGGCCTGAGCCCTTACGAAATCTATCGCGACTTTAACGCCGAGGTGCGCGACGCCCTGACGCGCAAACTCGCCTTCCTCGACGAAATCGGCATCGACGATCTCGCCATTCTTTTCGACGATATGAACGGTGATATTCCCGATCTCGCAGAACGTCAGGTCGAGATCGCCCACTGGATTGGCGAGCGCACGGTCGCAAGCCGTCTTCTCGTTTGCCCGAGTTATTACACCGATGATCCGATCCTCGATCGCATCTTTGGTGCACGGCCTGAAAATTATCTCGAAGATCTTGGCCGTCTGCTCGACCCCAGAATTGAAATTCTCTGGACGGGCGAGGAAGTCTGCGCGCGCGAATTCTCGGTCGGTCATCTTGCCCGCGTCACCGAGCAGCTCGGACGTAAACCATTCCTCTGGGATAATTACCCGGTCAACGACGGCCCGCGCATGTCGCAGTTCCTGCACCTGCGTGCCTTCACCGGCAGACCTTCGAGCATCGCAGGGCATATCTCGGCGCACGGCGTCAATCCGGCCTCACAGCCGCATCTCTCGCGCATCCCGGCATTGACCTTGCCCATGTCATACGAGCGCGGTGAAGATTTCGCCTATGGCGCTGCCTTGAAAGATGCGGCGACCACAGTGCTGGGCGCCGAATTCGCCGAGACCCTGATCGGCGATTTGCTCGTGTTGAATGACAGCGGCCTCGACCGCCTGAGCGAAAGCGCAGCCACGAAACTCCGTGCCCGTTACAGCGCCATCGACCATCCCGCCGCCCGCGAAATCGTCGACTGGCTCGATGGCGGCTATCGCATCACGCAAGAAATCATGGATACGCAATAGCGAGCAGATG
>JAJXZC010000162.1 GCA_021780275.1 Pseudomonadota bacterium | reverse complement strand
CCTCGACGGCCCGCACGCGCCCGCGACCGTCCGGCGACGCCTCGCCAGCTGGAGCACGCTGCACCGCTGGCGCGGCCAGCTCGGCCCGTTCGCCGCCCCGGGTTTGCGCACCGCCATCCGCCTCGCCGTGCGCGCCAGCGCCCGGCCGCGCCGACGCAAAAGCCGTCGCGCCGTCACCCGCGACATTCTCGACCTTTTGCTCGCCGTCTGCGCGACCGACCGGCTCGCCGATTGCCGCGACCGCGCGCTGCTGCTCGTCGCCTTCGCCTCCGGCGGGCGCCGCCGCTCCGAAATCGCCGGCTTGCGCGTCGAACAAGTTTCCGACGAAGAGCCAGTCGCGTTCGACCCCGCTGACCCCGGCTCGCCGCGCCTGCCCTGCCTCGCCATCCATCTCGGCCGCACCAAGACGCAAGGCGCCGACGATGACGCCCGCGCGCTGCTGATCGGTCCGCCGGTCGAGGCGCTAAAACTCTGGCTCGAGCGCGCCGACATCGCCAAGGGGCCGGTCTTTCGCGCCATCGACCGCTGGGGCGCGCTCGAACAGCGGGCGATCACCCCGCAGGCGGTCAATCTGATCGTCAAGCGGCGCTGCGCGATGGCGGGTTTGGATCCGGGGGAATTCAGCGCGCATGGCCTGCGCTCAGGTTATCTGACCGAGGCCGCGCGCGCGGGCGTGCCGCTGCCCGAGGCGATGCAGCAGTCGCAACACCGCTCGGTCCAGCAAGCCGCGAGCTATTACAACGACGTCGAACGCCGGCGCGGCAAGGGCGCGCGGCTCGCCCTCTGACGGGGGGCGTGAAATCGGGTTCGGTTCGCTCCGCCGCACCGAAAAGACCTGAATCCGCGAAAGCGTCCTCGTTGTCGACTTCGGGGCGGTGGGAGAACCTCCGAAAAGCTGCGCCGTCTATCCTGACCGCCGCTGCTTTTCGTGGCTGCCCGCCCTTGGCGTCATTGACGCGCACCGTCGCCGCCTTGGTTGGCGACTTCGCCCACCCCGCATTTCGACACGACGCGCAGGGCTCGCCGACAAACGAATTCGCCACCGAGGGTTCCTCCTACGCTCGTTTCTTCTCCCGCTTGCGCGCCGAAATCAGCGCCATCAGCATCGGTCCGATGGTGAATTCTCCCGCTGCCGCCTTGCGCGTGAGTTCGCGCAAATAGCCCCCGGCGCTGGTGACCGCTGTCGCCTTTTGCAGGATCGCCGCGACGACGATGGCAGCGGGGATTTCCCCCATCGCCGATTGCGCCTCAGCCCACGCGCTGGCGCTGATCCCGAGCATCGAGCGCACCATGGCGGCGACGACCAGAAAATCGCGCCAATTGGAAATTCCGTTCTTGGCGTAATCCCCAATATCCGGGCAAGCTTCCAGGACCATCCCTAACGGAAAATCCTGTTGTGGCGACCTCACAGCTTCGGAATGAGCCTCGGACTTTGCCCCCTGCCTTTCTCGAAAGGCCGGTTCAAGAGCAACTGGGTTATTTGGGTTTGAATTCTGTATGTGACGCTCAATTTGAGACTCATTGGCGTCCATTTTTGTGTTTTTAACGTGCGTTTCCAAAAGGCTGAGGATTTCCTCGGTGAGCAGGGTCAGTTCCTCAGCGATCGGCTCCAACTCTTGCAGGGTTCCTGAGCGCGGAATGCGGGCCATGATCGCACGATAGAGGCCATGGATGTCCGCCCAGGACGAAATCCCTTGCCCTGCCCCACCATTCTTGCTCAGAATGCCGCCAACGGGGACGGCTTCGTCGATGCCGGTCGCGATCATTTTTGCGATGTCGCGCCGGCACAAGGTGATGCGTTCCCGCGCGAGTCGCAGAACCCGTTCCTCGGCCCGGACCTCTTCGGCCCAAGCTTCGAACTCCTCTGCGCGAGCAACAAGCGGACCGAGATCGAAACCGAACGCCATTTCGATCGCCCCGCCCTGCCCTTTCCGGGCGAAACGCTTGCCGTTTGGGCTATCGCGCCGAAGGATAAGGCCGCAATCGACCAACGCGGACAGATGTCGCCGCAAGGTCGCCGGCGCCATGCCGTGCGCGCGCAAGGCGAGTTGCTGATTGGAAGGGAACACGATCAGCCCTTCCCCGCTCAACATCGTTTCGGGATGGAAACTCAGCAGCGCATCGAGCACGGCCAGCGCCCGTTCGGAAACCCCAACGCGCGCCTTGGCGGCGCAGATCGCGCGAAACAGATGCCATTTGTGCACGACCTTTTCGGGAGCCCGCGTCTTTGCGATCGCCTGATTTGCCACATGGGCAAGCGTTAGCGACCGCCGCCCGAAGGGCGTCGTGGTGAGGTGAGTGTTCATGGGGTGCCTCAATGAGGCAAAAGAATTCCGCCCGCCGAAATGGCGTCGATTTTCCGTCGACTGGTCTTGACGGCGATTCGCGAAAGTGAGATTCTCAGAGTGCGACCAACTGAGAAGGGCTTCCGGAACGCAGTTTCGGGGGCCTTTTTCTTTTGCGTATCATCCTTTCCTGTTAGAGGGCGAAAGCGACTTCGCCAGCTCATCCCTGAGCTCAGCGAGCAGCTCCAGCGCGCGCGGCGCCAGATCGGGCTGACGCTTGAGGTCGAGCGTCAGAATGATGGTATCTACGCCGGTCTTCAGCGTGCCAAACGGCTTACCGTCAGCTGCCTTCCAGGACGCGGCCTTGGCCCGAGTGACCGCTGCCGGCGCCTGCAGCGCGAGCAGCGCCGTCTGAAAGCGCAAATCCGACGGTGATGAGCCGGCCCTGTCCGCGGACAGGGTTTTGTTGGCTGCGACACCCGGCTCTTTCCTGTCCGCGGACAGGGCTGCCGTCAGCTTCGCCGCCGCGCCATCCGTCTGTCGGAACGCCTCCGCTAGCTCCAGCCATCGCCGCCGCCCGACCTTGGGCGCGCGTCCGATCATTTTGACGACGTCGTCAGGCAGCACTTTAGTAACGGCACGCATGTGAGTGAGCTGAGCATCGTCCACGCCCAGCGCGGCGTAGATATCACGTGCCTTAACCTTTTGCGCATCCATCCGTGCTGCGAATAGCGCCCGCTCGATCCAGGTCAGATCCTGCCGGGCGGAATTTTCCAGCCCTTGCGTCACCGCGAGCTCGGCATCGGAGAGCGCGGTGACGATCGCCTTGAGCGGTTGACCCAGCTCCGCCGCCGCCCGCCATCGGCGGTGGCCATAGGCCAGCTGGTATCGTCCCGGCGAAGAAGGATGTGGGCGGACCTGAACCGGGATCTTCTGACCCTCGGCGGCAATGGTGGCGCGGAAGGCGTCGAAATCGGCGGATAGATCGTCGGGCAGACGGTCAGGGTAGGGTGAGGGGTCTATCAGCTTTGGGTCGAGGTCGATGACGCTTCGGTTAACAACATTGTCGAGCGCCTGTGCCAGTTTTCCTACGGCGGGCGACAACCGCACGCCCGGATCGCTTCCCGTGAGCGGCGAAGGGGGTGGCTGGTTTTCAAGGACCGCACGAGGCGCGAGCACAGAAGCAAAAATGTTCTTGCGGGTCATGTCGGGCGTCCCCACGCCTTGCGAATTAGGGCGTCAATTTCACCATTGACGTTTTCAATCGATTCCATGGCGCGGTCATAGGTCGAGCGAACGAACTGGCTGCGCGAGACTTCAAAAAGGGTTTGGTTGGTGAGGCCGGCATCCGAGATGGCCGTTGATTTCAGCGTCGGATGAATGAGAATCCGTTCGCCGAACATCGAGCGCAGCAGCGTCAACATCTGCGTCTGCGGCCCGTCGCCCGGCTCGAAACGGGTGATGAGATAGCGCATCCAGTCGTATGACGATTCGACGCCCCCCGACGCACCGGCGATCACGTCCAGTAGGTCGCCGAGCATCAGCATGAACTGGCCCAGACTCGCCACGTCTAACATCTGCGGATGCACCGTCACCAATACAGAAGTTGCGGCAACGAGGGCGGAAATTGAGAGATAGCCGAGCTGCGGCGGGCAATCGATCACGACGACATCGTAGTCGCCTTCGATTTCTCTCAGCGCATGGGCGGCGCGGCTGAAAACCTGGTTCGACCCTTGCGCGCGCATGAGCGCGTGCGGCGTCTCGAATTCATATTCCATAAGTTCGAGCGCGGCGGGCACCAAATCGAGACCCGGCATATAGGTGGTCTTGACGATGCTTCGCATAGGGACTTGCTCTCCGCTGTGGCGAATAGCTCCAAAGAAGCTGCCGCCGGCGGGAACGTCGATCTCCGGGCGAAGGCCGAACAGCCCCGTCAAGCTCGCCTGCGGGTCGAGATCGACCGCTAGCACTCGATAGCCGCGCAAGGCCAAGTATTGTGCGAGATGGGCCGTCGTCGTTGTCTTGCCCGAACCGCCCTTGAAGTTCATTACGGCGATCACCTGCAAGGGCTCGCCCGGTTTCCTTCCGGGCAGGTATTTACCGACACTGCGCGGCTTGGCGTCGAGGGCCTTTCGGATTGCCGCCAAATCTTCAAGTGCATATTGCCGCCGCTCCCCGACGGAGGCGGGCGGCATGAGTTGGCGCAGATAAGCTTCCGTCACACCCAAAATGCGCGCGGTCTCGCCTGGCGTTAGGCGCCGAAAGGTCTTGGCCGCTTCAGGCGGGAAACTCGCGAGGCGGTGCTGGGCCAGTCTATCGATGATGCCATTAGCGTCGCTGCGGACGAGAGCGCGCAGCGACGGCACGGCGCTTGGCACTGGCGTCGTTGTCTCGCTATGGATGTCTGAATTCAACGCCATTTTCGGTTCTGGGCTCAAGTTCGGAAAAAGTCGCAACTCACCCTGCGTTGGATGCATCGATTCCCGATTCGGCGCAACAAATTTAAAGTTAACGAAATCCTAACTTCGATTTTTGCGACTCACGTTTGCCCGCCCGACGGCACAGAATACGCCATCCAAGATCGTGTCCTTCGTTGGACAGGTTCACTACGAGATCATCGCTATATAACAGAGGAGGCTTGGAAGCCGCTCGAGGCGGTCGCAAGAATGGTGAAATCATCCCGCCAGCCTCTGTTGCCCACGTCTTCGTCACGATGGACAAATTGTGATCTTCGTACTACCTATTGCGCAAATATGTAGTACGAAGGCATCAAATGCCGACACCCCATAACCCGTCCGCCGCCGTTCGACAAGCGTTGCGAAAGCTTGGAACGGACATTCGTGACGCCCGGCGCCGGCGGCGGTTGCCAATGGTGGTGATCGCTGAGCGCGCCTTCACCTCGCGTTCGACTTTGCAAAGGGTCGAAGCCGGGGACAGCACCGTCAGCGTAGGCATCTACGCCGCTGTGTTGCAGGCGCTCGGCCTGCTCGACGGCCTTGGCAAACTTGCCGACATCGGCGACGACCCCGTCGGACAGGCGTTAGCCAGCGCCGGCCTTCCCAAACATGTCCACCTCAGGCGATCGGCCAGGGCGCCCCGCGATGGCTGATTTCCAGGTCCATATCGATTTAGACGGCAGTACGCGCTCCATCGGACTGGCGAGAAGCAATCGCGTCCGAGGCGCGGAGACCATTCTTTTTGAATACGATGTTTCATGGCTGGCGGCCCCGCAGCGGTTCTCCCTGGAGCCCGCTCTTGCTCTAACGCGCGGGACGTTCGCGCCCCCCGTCGGCCTGGCGACCTTCGGGTCTATCGGCGACTCGGCGCCAGATAGCTGGGGCCGCCATCTCATGCAGCGCAATGAACGCCGTCTCGCAGACCGCGAAGCCCGCGCCGTTCGCACACTTGCGGAAAGCGACTACCTGCTCGGCGTCGCTGACGAGACCAGGCTTGGCGCGCTTCGATTCCGCCGGATTGGCGAAAAGATATTCCAGGCCCCGATCCGCAGCGGCGTACCTGCTTTAGGGTCTGTTGGGATTCAGGATTCCCATGGTTTGAAGTTCATGATTCAAGCTGGGGATGGACAGATTCGTTTTGACGGACGCCCAGTGGGCGAGGATGGAGCCGCATTGTCTGGGCAAGCCGGGCGATCCTGGTCGCAGCGGCTCCAATAATCGGCGGTTTTTGGAAGCCGTGCTCTGGATTGTCAGGACCGGAAGTCCGTGGCGGGATCTTCCGTCCGTGTTCGGCAATTGGAGCACGGTGTCGCGCTGCACTTAAACGTGAGACGCCTGGTATAACGTTTTCAATAGCTTGAACTTGCCGGTAATTTGAGACTCTGTAGTTGAATATGAGATTCAGGCTTGCATTACTGCATTTAATTTGAGAATCATCGCCCACGACGTTGGTCGAACGAGCGTGGGCGAAATGGACGATCTGCAGGGCGACGAAGTG
>JAJXZC010000441.1 GCA_021780275.1 Pseudomonadota bacterium | reverse complement strand
GCGAGGCCAGGCATCTCAAATCACGCAGGCTGCCGAAGCCTATCGCGAACAGACCGTGGCGGCAGCACAGGGTGAAACCAAGCGCTTCCTTTCGATCTATGCGGAATACAAGAAGGCTGAGGATGTGACGCGCAGGCGCATGTATCTCGAGACGATGCAGGACGTTTACAGCCACATCAACAAGGTGCTGATCGAAGGCAAGGACGGCAAGAGCGTGCTGCCTTATCTGCCTCTCTCGGGCCTCAAGCCCAATCCCGACGCGGTGAAATCCGGCGGCGGGGCAACGACCAGCACATCTTCGACGACCAGCCAGGGGAGCAAGTAAATGAATAAATCACTCTCCGTTGTCGGCGCCGTTGTCGTCGTTCTCATTGCCGCTGTCGTTTATGCCTCGACCTATACGGTCAATATGACGCAACAGGCGATCGTCCTGCAGTTCGGCTCGGTCAAGAATCTCGTGACCGACCCCGGCCTGCACTTCAAGGTGCCTTATCTCCCGAACGTCGTTTATATCGACAAGCGTCTGCTCAATCTGGAAGCCCCTGCCGAGGAAGTGACCTCGTCGGACCAGAAGCGTCTGGTCGTCGATGCCTTCGCGCGGTTCAAGATCGTCGATGCGCTGAAGTTCTATCAGACGGTGCGCGATACCTCGACGCGGGCGATCGACTCGCGTCTGCAGCCGACATTCGTGTCGGCTCTGCGCAACACGCTGGGCGATAACTCGCTGGAAACGCTGGTGCGCAAGGATCGCGCGGGTCTGATGCTGAAGATCCGCGATACGTTCAATGCGACGGCACGTGACTTCGGTGTCGAGGTCATTGACGTTCGCATCAAGCGGGCCGATCTTCCGCAGGCGAACAGTCAGGCGATTTTCCGCCGGATGCAGACGGAACGCGAACGTGAAGCGGCTGAAATCCGCGCCAAGGGGCAGGAAGAAGCGCAACGCATCCGCTCCAAGGCGGATCGCGACGTGACGGTGATCCTGGCCGAGGCGGAACGCGACGGGCAGATCGCCCGAGGCGAGGGCGACGCGCTGCGCGCCAAGATCTTCGCCGATGCCTTCAGCAAGGACCCGGAATTCTTCGCTTTCTATCGTTCCATGCAGGCTTACAAGTCGAGCCTGACAGGGGATACGACGACGATGGTCGTGTCACCGGATAGCGAGTTCTTCCGCTATTTGAACAATGAAAACGGCGGAACCAAGCGCTGATCATGGATTCGGGACTGGTCGAGCTGATTTCGGCGCTGGGGCTGGTTCTGGCCATTGAAGGCATTCTTTATGCCGCGTTTCCCGCTTTTATGCGACGTATGTTAGCCTCGCTCAGCGAACAGCCCGAACAGGGCCTTCGCTTTGCGGGGCTGATTTCGTTGATGGCCGGTGTGTTGATCGTCTGGATGGTGCGAGGATGAAGTCCTTGAAGATGTTGCGTGGTATGGCATTTGGCCTGATGGCACTGGGATTGCTGGCTTTGCCGGGGGTCTCCGTGACGCCTGCCTTCGCACGCGCCATGCCATTCCAACTGGCCGATCTCGCGGCGCGGCTCTCGCCTGCCGTCGTCAATATTTCGACGACGCAGGAGGTTGAGGTCGGGCCCGACGGCGAGCCGATCGAGCCGACGCCGGGCGAGCCTATGCCTGACCTGCCGAAGAACGGGCCGTCGGAAAAAGTGCAGTCGCTGGGTTCGGGCTTCGTGATCGACGCCAAGGGCATCATTCTCACCAACAATCATGTGGTGCGCGACGCCGACAAGATCGACGTGACCTTTACCGATGGCACGACGCTGCCAGCCAAGGTGCTCGGCGTCGACGACAAGACGGATATTGCCGTACTGAAGGTCGAGCCGAAGGCGCCGCTGGCGCATGTCGCGCTCGGCAACAGCGACAAGCTGCGCGTGGGCGACTGGGTGATGGCGATCGGCAATCCCTTCGGGCTTGGCGGCTCGGTGACTGCGGGGATCGTCTCGGCGCTCAATCGCGATATCCACGCAGGCAACTACGATGACTTCATCCAGACGGATGCGGCGATCAACCGGGGCAATTCCGGTGGGCCGCTCTTCGATCTCGAAGGCAATGTGGTGGGCATGAATACGGCGATCATCTCGCCGTCGGGCGGCAGCGTCGGCATCGGCTTTGCGACGCCCGCGAGCACCATCATGGCGGTGGTGCCGCAGTTGATCGAGAAGGGCAAGATCAGTCGCGGCTGGATCGGCGTGCGCATCCAGTCGGTGACGCAGGAGCTTGCGACATCAATGGGTCTGAAGGACCGGCACGGTGCGCTTGTCGCAGGCGTGGCCGACGATGGCCCGGCGGGCAAAGCGGGGATCGAGACCGGCGATGTCATCCGCACATTCGACGGGCATGATGTGCCGGAGATGCGCGATCTGCCGCGCATCGTGGCGACGACGCCTGTCGGAAAGACGGTCAAGGTGGCGGTGTTGCGCGGCGGGCGGATACAGCAGTTGACACTCAAGGTTGGGCTCCTTGAAGACACGCCGGACGAGGCAGATCAGGAGACGCCCGAGAAGCCGCAGTCGCTCGTCAAGCTGAAGACATTGGGGCTGGAGCTTGTGGCGGTGGACGCTGCTTCGCGCAAGCAATATGGCCTCGATGACAAGGCCACGGGCGCGGTCATCAGCGATGTGGATAGCGACAGTGCGGCGGCGGACAAGGGCGTGCGTCCGGGTGACCTCATCATCCGTGTCGGGAGCGTCGATATGACGAGCCCGCAGCAGGTGGTGGATGAGGTGGAGAAAGCGCGCAAGGCAGGCAAGGCATCGGTTCTGCTGCGCGTGATGAGCGCGGGCTCGCCATTGTTTGTGGCTGTGCCGTTGAAGTAGGCTCGGTCGTTAGCCGCTTACAATTTCCGACGAACGATAGCCCTGCATATAGAGCAGGGCTGAAAGATCGCCATAGTCGATGCGTGCGTCTGCTGCTTCGGCGACGACGGGCTTTGCGTGATAGGCGACGCCGAGGCCCGCTTCCTGGATCATGCCGAGGTCGTTGGCGCCGTCGCCGATGGCGAGCGTGGCTTCATGCGGCAGTTTCAATTCGGCGCGGAGTTCGATGAGGGCATCGATCTTGGCCTGGCGACCGAGAATCGGGCGGGCGACATCGCCGGACAATCTTTCATCAACAAACACGAGCGTATTGGCGCGGTTGAAGTCGAAGCCGACTGCATCTGCGATGCGCTGGGTGAAAAAGGTGAAGCCGCCGGAAACGAGGGCGCAGGTGGCGCCATTGGCGCGCATGGTCGCAGTGAGCGCGCGGCCGCCGGGTGTTTCGGTGATGCGGTTCTTGTAGACGCTTTCGAGCGCGGAGAGGTGCAGGCCCTTGAGCAGGCCGACGCGCTCAAGGAGGGCGGGTTCGAATTCAATCTCGCCGCGCATGGCGCGCTCGGTGATGTCGGCGATCTGTTCCTTGAGGCCGAGCTCGGCGGCGAGCTCGTCGATGCATTCCTGCTGGATGATGGTTGAATCCATGTCGGCGACGAGGAGCTTCTTGCGGCGGCCTTCAGCGGGCTGCACGACCATGTCGATGTTTGCGCCGAGAAGCTGGTTGCGGAGCGCGGCCTTGACCTTGTCGTCACGTTCGGTTTCGAAGGAGATGTCGCAGGCGATGCCTTCGGCAAGCCAGTCCGGTCCGGATGAATTGGGCAACGCGCCGCTGGCGGCACCGATTAATTCGTCGGTGAGGGGCGTGGCGCTGTTGCCGATGAGGGTGAGGGTGTATTTCATCAGGAAACCGGAAGACGAGTGAAGGAAGCAGGTGACGTGAGCGAGCCGCATCATACAAAGGGCGCGATCCTTATTGCAGGGCCAACGGCGAGCGGCAAGTCCGGGCTTGCGCTGGCGCTCGCGGAAAAGCTCGGCGGCGAGATCGTCAATGCGGATTCCATGCAGGTTTACCGCGAGTTGCGGGTGTTGACGGCGCGGCCGAGCGAGACGGACGAGACGCGGGTGCCGCATCATCTTTATGGCGTGCTGTCAGGTGACGAGAGCTGTTCGGCCGGGAAATGGTCGCGGATGGCGCTTGAAGTAATCCGCGAGATCGAGGGACGGGGTGCCGTTCCCATCGTTGTAGGCGGTACGGGGCTCTATTTTCGGGCGCTGACAGAGGGTTTGTCGCCGATTCCGGCAGTGCCTGAGGATGTGCGCGAGGCGGTGCGGGCGGAAGTGGCCGAAGCGGGCGAGGGGGCGCATGCGCTGCTTGAGGCGGCGGACCCGGAACTTGCCAGGGTCATCCGGCCCTCGGACAAGCAGCGGATCGCGCGGGGGATCGAGGTGGCGCGGGGGACGCCGAAGAAGCTCAGCCAGTGGCATAAGGAGCCGGCGCATCCGCTTTTGACGGGAAAACTCGCCAAAATCGTGCTGGCGCCGGAGCGGGAGTGGCTGCGCGCGCGGTGCGACCAGCGTTTCGAGATGATGCTGGAGGAGGGCGCCATCGAGGAAGCGCGCGATCTGGCCACCCACGCGCTCGATCCGGCGCTGCCGCTGATGAAGGCGCTGGGGCTTCGACCGCTCATCGACTATGTGGTTGGAAATATTGAGCTTTCCGAGGCTGTGGAGAAGGGGCAGGCGGAAACGCGGGCCTATGCCAAGCGACAGGAGACCTGGATGCGTACTCAGATGATTGCGTGGAATAGGGTTTTTGCGCAAGATTCGGAAAGTCTTAAGACAAAAATCTTTTCATTTATTGATGAATTGGGGTTGACCGGGCGATGAGGGCTGACTAGGTTGCCCCTCGAATTCAAGGCTGCATTTTTGCGTCTTGCCCCGACCCTGTTCGGGGCATTGCTTTTTTGAAGGTGTCCGAAGGATAGCGCCTCTCCATGAGGGGGAGGGCTCAAGGAAAGATTAAGGCTATGGCTGCTCAGGATCTCACAGGTGCGGAAATTGTCGTCAAAGCTCTGGTCGACCAGGGCGTAGACACGATCTTTGGCTATCCGGGCGGCGCGGTACTTCCGATCTATGACGCGCTGTTCCAGCAGAACCAGATCCGCCACATTCTCGTTCGCCATGAGCAGGGCGCGGTTCACGCCGCCGAAGGCTATGCGCGCTCGACCGGCAAGCCCGGCGTCGTTCTGGTCACGTCCGGTCCCGGTGCAACGAACGCCGTCACGGGTCTCACCGACGCGCTGATGGATTCCATTCCGCTCATCTGCCTGACGGGGCAGGTTGCGACGCATCTCATCGGCACGGACGCCTTTCAGGAAGCCGATACGGTCGGCATTACGCGGCCCTGCACGAAGCACAACTGGCTCGTCAATTCGGCGAAAGAGCTGACGCGCGTCATGCACGAGGCTTTTTATGTCGCGACGAGCGGACGTCCCGGTCCTGTCGTCATCGACATTCCCAAGGACGTGCAGTTCCAGAAGGCCGAATATGTCGGCCCGCAGAACGTCGTTCACAAGACATACCGTCCGAAGATCAAGGGCGACATCGAAGCCATCAAGGCGGCGGTCGATCTGATCGCGCAGGCGAAGAAGCCGCTCTTCTATACGGGCGGCGGCATCATCAACTCGGGCCCGCTCGCCTCGCAGCTGTTGCGCGACTTCGTGAAGATGACGGGTTTCCCGATCACTTCGACGCTGATGGGCCTTGGCGCTTTTCCCGCGACCGATGACCAGTGGCTCGGCATGACCGGCATGCATGGCACCTATGAAGCCAACTGGGCCATGCATGATTGCGACGTCATGATCAATCTCGGCGCGCGTTTCGACGACCGCGTGACGGGCCGCGTCGACGCCTTCTCGCCGGAGTCGAAGAAGATCCACGTCGATATCGATGCGTCCTCGATCAACAAGATCATTCATGTCGATGTCGGCATCATCGGCGATGCCGCGCATGTCCTCGAAGACATGATCCGCATCTGGAAGGCGAAGGTCTATTCGCCCGACAAGCAGGCGCTTGCCGACTGGTGGAAGCAGATCAACGTCTGGCGCGAAAAGAAGTCGCTCTCCTACAAGCAGAACGGCGACGTCATCAAGCCGCAGTATGCGATCGAACGTCTCTACCAGCTGACGAAGGACCGCGACACCTACATCACGACCGAAGTCGGTCAGCATCAGATGTGGGCGGCGCAGCACTATCACTTCGACAAGCCGAACCACTGGATGACCTCCGGCGGCCTCGGCACGATGGGCTATGGCCTGCCGGCCGCGGTCGGCGTGCAGATGGCGCATCCGAATTCGCTCGTGGTCGACATCGCGGGCGAAGCCTCGATTCTCATGAATATCCAGGAGATGTCGACGGCGA
>JAJXZC010000068.1 GCA_021780275.1 Pseudomonadota bacterium | reverse complement strand
GCCAAACGGGTTGGAAACGTCGAAGAAGAAGTAGTTGTCGCCGTAGGACCAACCGTCGGCATGCTCGATGGACACAACGCCCTTGGCCTGATCGTCGATCTTGTTGCCGGACTTGTCGTAGTCCTGGTAGCCCCGGCCATAGAGATACTGAATGTCCGTGTTGCTCCAGTCGGCGGCTTGGGCCGACACGCCCGCGAGCAGCGAGATCGACATCACGCCAGCGGCAATCGCCCCACCAACCGCCTTTGAAAAACCGTTGTTCGTTACAAACATCCCCGCACTACCTCGCTAAGTTGCACATTTACTTGTTTAGCCATCACGTCGCCCATCCAGCCGGCTGGTTCGAACGCATGCAGGGTGAATAGCAATCGGCGTACCAGTTCAGGTGAGGTCGAATTCAGGCGGCATATCGCATGTTTTGGGGATTTTCCGACCGATTGGTCAGGTTCCTGCACCGCGCCGCGTCACAAACCTGTCTTTTTGTATGCAGATGGCGCTTTTTCTGCTCATTGAGTGAGCGTATGCAGCATTTGCTCGAATGAAATGCAGTGCGTCGTCATGCCAGAGGTCGTTTCGATGTTGAAATTTGGAGGTCACTGTTACACATGCGCCACTATCGGCCCGGATGACCTGGCACAAACGCATGTCAGCCCTCGTTTGCCGAGGAAGCGAACGCATCCATCGACGCCGAACGAATATGCATCGCGCTGAAATGCGAGTTCTAGTCGGCACCCGACTGCACGCTCGCGAAGAAATTGGCATAGGCCATCCGTGCAGCGACGATATGTTCGCGCACGATGTCGGCCGCCATCACCTGATCCGCCCGCAGAATCGCGCGGACGATGTGATCGTGCTCCTCGAATGATTTCGCCATGCGATCCGGCGTGTAGAACTGCGCCTTGCGGAAAGGCGCGAGCCTTATCCTGATCTGCTGCGTCGCCTCGACGACGTAAGGATTATGCGAGCCCGCATATATAATGGCGTGAAAAGAGGCGTTTGCCTCTCCATAGCCCACGGCATCGCCCTGCCGCATGCGCTCGCGGCAGATTTCATGCGCCCGTTCGATCCGCGCGCGGTCTTCGCTCGTCATCTTGACGGCGGCGAGGCGCGCGCATGTCGCCTCAAGTTCCCCCATGAGTTCGAACATCTGGTCAAGCTGAGGGGAGGAGATCTCGGCGACCGTCATGGTCCGCCGCGCGCCGCGCGTCACGAGCCCGATGGTGCTCAATTGCTTCAGTGCCTCGCGCACCGGAGTGCGCGAGACATCGAAACGCTCTGCCAATTGAACCTCATCGAGGCGAGTTCCCGGCGGAATCAGCCCGCTCGTGATCTCGTCCGCGATCCGGGTCCGGAGCTCGTCGGCCCTCGTGCCGCCGCGCCGCACCGCATTCGCGTCGAAGCGCAGAGCCATCAGCCGCCCCTCTTCCGCCCCTGAGGTCTCGGCCTCAGGTTCGGAGGAAGCCTCGGTCGGTAGTCGCTCGGTGTCCACGCACCCTCCCAGGTGATGATCGGCAAACGCGAAGCATGCGTTCATCAGGAGAGGGCCACCCGGATTCTGTTCAAACCGAAAGAAGAACGAAGTCTGACTTAGACACCAGACAGAGCGGGCAGACCCAATCGTCGGGAATCTCTTCAAAAGGCGTGCCAGCAGGAATGCCGCTGTCGGGATCCCCTTCGGCTTCGTCATAAATCCAACCGCAGACCTTGCAGACCCACTTGGCTTTCGTCTCGGTCGCCGTTCCGGAACCGATCGTCACTTTCATGTTCATGATGTCCTTCCGTTCATGCTGCCTGGACGCGGCGGGCCGCTTCCTGATGGGCATGACGCAATTCGGCAAGATCGAGTCCGGGCACTTCGCCATCGATGATGCGCCACCTGCCGGCAACCATGATCCGGTCTGCCGCATGCGCGCCGCAAATGACGATCGCGGCAACAGGGTCGTCGTAACCGGAAAACCTCAACTCATCGAGACGGAACATGGCGAAGTCTGCCTGTGCGCCCGGCGCGATGAGGCCAATATCCTTGCGGCCGAGGCAGCGCGCGGAACCTTCCGTCGCCCAGCGCAACGGGTCCCTGTAGGTGACGGCGCCGACGCCGCGCATGGCACGCTGCAACAGGAACGCCTGCCGCACCTCCTGCACAAGGTTCGAACTATCGGCCGCCGCCGCGCCATCGCAGGCAAGACCGACCGGCGCGCCAAGGTCTTCGAGCGCCTTGGGCGAGCAGACGCCCGAGCCGATGATCATGTTCGACGTGGGGCAATGGGCGATGCCTGTACCCGCCTCGCCCAGACGGCGCATTTCGTCGTCGGTGAAGTGGATGCCATGCGCGAACCAGACGCGATCCGAAACCCAGCCGAGGCTTTCAACATAATCGAGCGGACGCACGCCGAACTGCTGAACGCAATAATCGTTCTCGTCATAGGTTTCGGCGAGATGCGTATGGAGCCGCACGTCGAGCGTTTCGCCGAGCTTTGCACTCTCGCGCATCAGGTCGCCCGAAACGGAGAAAGGCGAGCAAGGCGCAAGCACCACCTGCCGCATCGCGCCCTCTTCTCGCTGATGCCAGCGCCCGACCAGCCGTTCGCAGTCGGCGAGGATCGTATCGATCTCCTGCGTCACCTGCCTGGGCGGCAAACCGCCATTCTCAACCGAGAGATCCATGGAGCCGCGGCAGAGAGCCACGCGAAGGCCGAGCTTTTCGGCCTCCTCCATCTGAATGTCGATTGCCTCTTCGAGGCCGGCCGGAAAGACGTAATGATGATCCGACGCGGTGGTGCAACCGGACATCAGCAGTTCCACCATTGCGAGTCTCGTCGCAAGACGAAATGTCTCCGGCTCCATCCGGCCCCAAACCGGATAAAGCGCCTTCAGCCAGTCGAAGAGCGCCTTGTCGGCGGCAGGACGGAAAGCGCGGGTCAGCGTCTGGTAGAAATGATGATGCGTATTGATGAGGCCGGGCAGGACGACATGCTCGGACGCATCGAACACCTCGCCGACCGGTACCGACGGCACCGCGCCCGCCGCCACCAGCTCAACGATGCGCGTGCCGTCGACTACGACGCCGCCCTCCGCGCCTTCGGCGAAAATGCCGAGCGGATTCTTGATCCATAAGGTCATGCGCTTACCTATTCCGCCGCCGCGAGCGCCTGGACACGCCGATCGAAGGCAAGCCGCCCCTTCTGCTCAAGCTCGAAGGCCTGACGCACGCGGCGCCGCACCCGCTCTTGCCGATCCGCTGTCGTCGCATAGCGATGAACAATGGTGCGGCCAAGCGCGATGTGGAAAGCCTCATCCGGCATGATCTTCTCGATCACATGCCGCGTCGCCTCCGGAATGCGCGACATCAGCCCTGCGAACGCATTCATCACGCCGATTTCGCCCGTGATGTTATGAGCAGAGACGCGCTCCAGCGTATCGTCGCCACTGGCATAGAACTCCTGCACCCATTCCACATATTCCGGCTCAGGTACCCAGTCTTCCATCGAACTGCCCAGCGACTCGATGTGCGACTGCACGATCTTGCAATGGCGGCCTTCATCCGAAATTTGCGTGCAGAGACCAAAAAAGGCTTCTGGCTCCGGCGTATCCGCGAGCCAGGAACCGATGAAGTTCGCAGCCTGCCGCTCATACCAGCATTGAAACTTGAGCCACTCGAGGAGTTCCACGCGGCCGAGGGGACGAGAGGCGCCAAAACTCTTGGCGGCCTCGTCCTGGCCCTCACGCCATTTGCTCAGGCTTGCGACGAGATCGTCGTAGAAAGCCTTGGGATCCATCGCTTCCGCTGTTTCGGCGCTCATTCGGCGGCCTCCAGCATACGGACGCGGTCATGCGTAGCGTCGAACCATTCACCGGCGCGCAGGCAACCGACCGCGCGCAGGCGTTGATCGGTACGCATGGTTTCGTGGCCATCGGTCAGCAGGAAGTCGCTTTCCTCGATCCGCAACACACTGACTTCGGCCGACCGGCCGACGCCGAGCGTTCCATATTCATGGCTCTTGCGGATGGCAGCGGCGGCGCCGACCGTGTTCATGCTGATAACGTCGGTGAGCGACGCACCCAATGCCCAGATCTTCGTCATCGTGGTCGACATGGAGAAGACCGGCCCATCGACGTTAAATACGTTGAGATCCGTCGAAATCGTGTTGGGACGGAAGCCGCGCTCCATCAGCCGCAGCGCCGTCGGGATATGGAAGTCGCCGCCCGAATGGCCGATATCAAGAACGACACCGCGCTCCACCGCTGAAATGAACTGCGGCGTCGGTTCGCCCTTCGAATCGAGCTGGCCACCGCCGCCACGGAACGCATGGGTGATGATATCGCCAGGCCGCAGCGCATCGAGAAGGTCGTGATAGTCGATCACCGGCGTATGCGGGAAGGTGCCGAGATGGATCATGATCGGCAGGTCCTTGCCGATCTCCTTCGCCATTTCGAGGAAAGGCGACACCTTCGGATTGTCGGTATAGGTCGCGCGGACCTTGAACCCAACGATGACGTCGCGATTGGCTTCGAGCGCTTCGAGCGTTACCTCGGGATCGAGGTTTCGAAGATCGGCCGCGATCTCAAGCTGGTGGCAGATATAGCCCTTATTCGCGAGATAGATCTGGCAGGGATCCATGAAGGCCAGAACCTTGGTCTTCGTGTCCGGGTGGTCGATGACGGCGCGACGCGCGAGGCCGAAGATGGTAGCGCCCGCAGTTCCGGCATCGACGATGACCGGCACACCCGAGTTGACGCCCATCATGTCGGCGGGGAGGCAGAAGTCACCGAGGCCAACGAAGCAATGCGTATGAATGTCGATAAGGCCCGGTGTGACGAGGCAACCCGAGACGTCGATGACTTCGGCGTCGGCGACGTCTGCGCCCGCAGCCGCGCCGACCGCAGCGATCTTGCCGTCCACGACCAGCACATTGGCGATCGCGTCGAAGCCCGAAGCCGGGTCGATAACCCGGCCATTCTTGAGGAGGGTTTTCTTCACAGTGGGTAGAGTCATAGCCGTGCTCCCGAACAGGAGAAGAGAACCGTACGCAATAGGCGTTATGACGGAGGCTAACCCGTCATCTTGACTCAGGAGTCCCATCCAGGTGGTTCTCTAGACCCGGAAATTCCCAGCCGTGAGGCTGAGCATATGTATGCAAAGCGAATGCCATGGGCGAACGGCGGAATAGCGACGCTCTGACGCAATAACCGTCCGCATAAGCGACCCCGCATTGGTCAGAATGACCAAAAACTAGTCACCAGTGCCGCACTTCAACGCCGCATCCGCCGCCGCGCGCAAGATCGAGTGATAGCCGGTGCAACGGCAGACATGCCCGCCCAGCGCTTCGCGAATATCCGCCTCGTCGGGCATGGTCTCGCGCATCAGAAGCGCCGTCATTGCGAGCGTGAAGCCCGGCGCGCAATAGCCGCATTGGAAGGCGTTGCCCTCGCTGAAAGCCGCCATGACGGCGCGGCCTTCGGGCAGGCTGCCGAGCCCCTCGATCGTCGTGACCTTTCGGCCTTCCAGCCTGTAGGCCAGAAGCAGGCAGCCATTCATCGCGACATCGTCGACGAGGACCGTGCATGAGCCGCAGCGGCCGATGCCGCAACCGACCTTCGCGCCCGGCAAGCCCAGCCGGTCGCGCAGCAGATCGACAAAGCGGTCATCGGGCCGGGCGGCGATCTCCACCGGCTCGCCATTGAGAACGAAGCGGATGGTGATGCGCGTCTGATGGTGGGTCATGACCATTACTCCACAGCCGCGGTCATGCCGCCCGTCCGTGACAATATCTTCTCCGGGCTGAACGGCGCTTCCGCCACCCAGACGCCCACCGCATCGGCGACGGCTGCGGCTATTGCGGGTGAGACCGCTGAAATGCCGAGCTCGCCCACGCCGCGCGGACCGTAAGGATCGTCGGCGTCGAGTTCCTCCATGGCGAAGACGCGCATATTCGCGGGCGCGTCGGCGATCATGGGCACCATGTAGCTGTCGAAATTGCGCGAGGTGAAGGCGCCTCCCTCGATCAACGTGTCCTCGGTAAGCGTGAAGCCGAGCCCCTGGACGCCGCCGCCTTCGATCTGACCGCTGTAATTGGCCACATCCATGACGGGCCCGGCAGCCGTGTGCTGATCGAGATCGAGCACTTCCACCATGCCGGTCACCCGGTCCACGGCAACCCGCGCCAGCACAGCGCTGTGGCAATGAAGAAAGCGCGCATTGCCCTCCACGGTGCCGTGCGAAATCGGAAAGGCGAAGTTGCATTCGGCGGCCGGTCGCTCCG